>JBIJCL010000193.1:0-4336 GCA_044344725.1 Steroidobacteraceae bacterium
ATACTTTGCGCATGTCAGACATTGTGCCATCCACCGCCGCCCGCGCGTTCATCGCGCTGCAACACGTTTTGCCGCAACACGGTATTTCGCGGCTGATCCACGCCGCGGCGCGCAGCCAGACGCCGTGGTTCAAGAATCTGTTGATTTCGAACTTCGTGAAGGGCTTCAAACCTGACCTGAGTGATGCACTCGTCAGTGACCCGCTCGCGTTCGAGTCCTTCAACGCATTCTTCACACGCGCACTCAAGCCCGATGCGCGGCCCTTGCCGGCCGATCCGCTCGAGCTCGCCTGCCCCGTCGACGGGACGGTCAGTGAAATCGGTCGTATCGACGATGACCGTTTGCTGCAGGCGAAGGGTCGTCATTACACGCTCGATGCGCTGCTCGCATCGCGTCGCGAATGGGTCGAACGTTTTCGGGGCGGTCACTTCGCGACGATTTATCTCGCGCCCTACAACTACCACCGCATCCACATGACGATGGCGGGCACCTTGCGCGATGCGTGGTATGTGCCTGGGCGACTCTTCAGTGTGAACCGCGTCACGGCCGACGGCGTCGCCAATCTTTTTGCGCGCAACGAGCGCATCGCCTGTTTCTTTGAAGGCGAAGGCATCGAACATGCGCTGCTGCTCATCGGTGCGCTCAACGTCGGCTCCATGGAAACCGTGTGGCACGGCGAAGTTGCGCCGCGACGACCCCGCCGACTGACGCGGCTCGACATCGAGCGAGGCGGTAAGCCCTTCGCAGCGGCACGCGGTGAAGAGATGGGTCGCTTCAACATGGGCTCGACGGTGATCCTGCTCTTCCCCAAAGACACCATCGAGTGGGCGCCGCATCTTGCAACCGGCCGTATCGTGCGGATGGGTGAGACGATCGGCCGTCGCGTTCGCGGCTGAGATGGACCACTGGCTTCCTACGGCAACGCGGGAGCGCCTCGCGCAGCGTGCGGCGCTGCTCGCGACCGTGCGTCAATTTTTTGAATCGAGATCGGTGCTCGAGGTCGACACCCCGGTGCTCGTAAACGCCGCCGTCACCGACGTGAACTTGCGTCCCGTCGAGCTCACACTCGGCGATCGACGACTCTTTCTGCAGACCTCACCCGAGTACGCCATGAAGCGCTTGCTCGCCGCAGGCCTCGGCAATGTGTACCAGCTTTGCAAAGTCGTTCGAGGGGATGAGCGCAGCCGCTTGCACAACCCCGAATTCACGATGCTCGAGTGGTATCGCGTCGGCTTGGACATGGCGAGTCTTATTGGCGAAGTGGCGGCACTACTCGATGCCCTCGTGATCCGAACCGGCGGCACGGCGCGACCCTTGCGCCGGGTGTCGTATCGCGAGGTCTTTCAGGCGACGCTGCAGATCGATCCGCTCGAAGCGCCGACGGCCTCTCTTGTGCAGATCGCCGTGGCGCACGGGCTGACCCGCGACAATTTGGCTGACCTTGGTCGTGACGAAGTACTCGATTTTTTGATGGGCGTCGTGATCGGACCGACGCTGGGCCGAGGCGAGTGGCTCGCCCTCACCCATTACCCCGCTTCGCAAGCTGCGCTGGCACAACTCGACCCCAAAGATCCGCGCGTCGCACTGCGGTTCGAGATCTATGCCGACGGCATCGAGCTCGCCAACGGATTTCAAGAACTCGCCGATGCGCGCGAGCAGCGAGCCCGGTTCTTGGCGGATAATGCGGCGCGGGCCGCGCAAGGCTTGCCGCAGATGCCGATCGACGAGGCCCTACTCGCCGCGCTCGAGGCCGGGTTGCCCGCCTGCTCGGGCGTCGCCCTCGGCTTCGATCGCGCCGTGATGATCGCGGTCGGCGCGAAGCGGATCGACGAGGTCGTTAGTTTTACCATCGAGAACGCGTGAGAGATCAGGATGAGCAACGCCTTCGATACACCGGATTTTGGACACGACGCCGCGAGCAAGGCGAAAGGCTACGAGGAGCTCGAGGCCTCGATGCGTGCGCTGCTCACCGGCGAAAGCGATGCGATCGCAAATCTCGCCAACGCCGCGGCGCTGTTGTACCTCGCGCTACCGAAACTCAACTGGGCGGGGTTCTACCTACTCGCCTCGGGTTCGAACGAGCTCGTGCTTGGCCCCTTTCAAGGAAAACCCGCGTGCGTACGTATTGCTCTGGGGCGAGGTGTCTGCGGCACCGCCGCGGCGCGTCGCGGGACCGTGCTCGTCAAGAACGTGCACGAGTTCCCGGGGCATATCGCCTGCGACTCCGCCTCGAACTCCGAGATCGTCGTGCCCCTCATCGCCCCCACCGGCCCCCGCGCGGGTGAGCTCGTCGGCGTCCTCGATCTCGACAGCCCCCTCTTAGAGCGCTTCGACGACATTGATCGCCAGGGGCTCGAGAAGATCGTGGCGACGATTTTGGCGGGAACTCACTTCACCCGCTGAACGATCGCCGGTCTATCTCACTCATCGACCTCTGTGTTGGCGGGATTGCCAACGGTAAGTGAGCCACTCATACTTTGCTGCGAGCCTTGGAGATTGAACGATGGCGCGGCGAACCTTGAAAATCACGATCAACCCGGATCTCAAGTCGTTCCTGTCAACAGCACGACGCAAAGCTCAATCGGGTGGATACCGAGGGGAGTCGCTGAGCTTCGAAGCGCCCGAGCTTTTTTGACTCGCCTGACTGCGCTTCGCTGGGCGCTCGTTCGCGCCCTGATGGGAGAGGGGGAAATCCCGCTTCGTGAGTTGGCGCGTCGCGTCGGGCGCGATGTGAAGCGAGTACACGGCGATATCGCCGCACTGACCGAGATGGGCCTCGTCGAGCGCACCGACAACGGTGGCGTTCTATGCCCATACGAAGACATTCATATCGATCTTCACCTGCGACGAGCGGCTTGAGCATGGCACTGAAAATATTGGTCGTCGGCGGTGCGGGCTACATCGGCTCGCATATGGTCAAGCGCCTCGGCGAGGCGGGTGTCGAGGTAGTGACGCTCGATAATCTCTCGAGCGGGCATCGTGATGCCGTTACTCACGGCGAATTCGTGCAGGGCGATATCGCCGATCGCACGCTGCTCGACTCGCTCTTCGCGAGCCGCTCGTTCGATGCGGTGATGCATTTCGCTTCGCACATCGAGGTGGGCGAGTCCGTGCGCGTACCGCTCAAGTATTACCGGAACAATGTTTCGAATACGTTGACGCTGCTCGAGGCGATGCAGTTGGCGAAGATCGACAAGTTCATCTTCTCCTCGACCGCAGCGATCTTCGGCACCCCACAATACTCGCCCATCGACGAGCGCCATCCGCGCTCACCGATCAACCCCTATGGGCGCACGAAACATATGGTCGAACAGATCCTCGAAGATCTGGATCGGGCACATGGTCTGCGCGCCGTATGTCTGCGTTACTTCAATGCGGCCGGCGCCGACCCCTCAGGCGCGCTCGGCGAGCGGCACGATCCGGAAAGCCATTTGATTCCGCTGACGCTGCAAGCCGCGTCGGGCCGACGCCCGTCTATCGCGGTATTCGGCTCGGATTACGACACGCCGGATGGCACCTGCATCCGCGACTACGTGCATATCGTCGATTTGTGCGAAGCGCATTGGCTCGCGCTGCAATCACTGCTCGGGGGCGCAGGAAGTCAGCAGTACAACCTCGGCAACGGCGATGGCTTCTCGGTGCTCGAGGTGATCGAGACGGTTCGACGGGTGACGGGTCGCGAATTCAAGGTCGTAAAAGAGGCGCGGCGTGCAGGTGACCCGCCGAGACTCGTCGCCGATGCGACGGCTGCGCGATCCACGCTCGGCTGGACGCCAAAGTATCCCTCGCTCGAGACGATCGTCGAGCACGCCTGGAACTTCGAGCAGAAGCGACCGCGCTGACGGTCAAAGTCGTCGCCCGTACGGGCGACGTCAAAGATTTACTGCTTCGCGCGCGAGATGTACTCGCCCGTTCGCGTATCGACGCGGATGACTTCACCCTGGTTGATGAAGAGCGGCACGCGCACGACGGCTCCGGTCTCGAGCTTCGCAGGCTTCTGACCACCGGTTGCGGTGTCGCCACGCACGCCCGGATCGGTTTCGACGATGGTCGCTTCGATGTGCGGCGGCGGCGTCACGACGAGCGGCACGCCATTCCAGAGCGTCACGATGCACGTGACACCGTCTTTCAACCACTGAGCGCCATCACCGACCGCTTCTTTGCTGGCCGTGTGCTGCTCGAAATTGTCGGGCACCATGAAGTGGAAGAAGTCGCCGTCCTGGTAGAGGTACTGCATGTCGACGTCGACGACGTCGGCGGACTCGACCGAGTCACCGGACTTCCAGGTCTTCTCGACCGTGCGACCTGTCTTGAGATTGCGCACGCGAACGCGGTT
>JBIJCL010000194.1:0-4319 GCA_044344725.1 Steroidobacteraceae bacterium
AGCCCGCACAGATCGAAGCCACTGTTCGCGTGGGTGCGCCCGTCATCGAATTGCACACGGGTCGTTATTGCGAAGCGACGGGAGAGGAGCAGGCCCGTGAGCTCGAACGGCTGCGAGCCGGCGCGCGACTCGCAAAAACCTTCGGTCTCGAAGTGCACGCGGGGCATGGTCTCAACTACGACAACGTGACACCCGTGGCGGCCATTCCGGAAATCGTCGAACTCAACATCGGCCACGCCATCGTCGGTCGCGCCATTTTCGCGGGACTACCCGCTGCGGTGCGCGACATGAAGGCGCTCATGCTGGCGGCACGCACATGACGGTCCTCGTCTTCGACATCGAAACCGTTCCCGACATCGAGCTCGGCCGCGCCGTACTCGGTCTCGAGGGCTTGTCGGAGGGACAGATCGCCAAGGCGATGTTCGCCCATGCGCGTCAGCACGGCGGCAGCGAGTTCCTGCCACACGAGCAGCATCGCATCGTCGCGATTTCGTGTGTGCTGCGTCGCGGTGACACCCTAAAGGTTTGGAGTCTCGGTGACCTCGAGTCCGACGAGCGTGAGCTCGTCACGCGTTTCTTCGAAGGGATCGATCGTTACACGCCGACGCTCGTCTCGTGGAACGGGGGCGGATTCGATTTGCCCGTGCTGCATTACCGCGCGCTCAAGCACAGTGTGGTCGCTCGGCGCTACTGGGAAAACGGCGGCGAAGATCAAAGCTTTCGGTTCAACAATTACCTCAGCCGCTATCACGAGCGTCACACCGATCTCATGGACGTGCTGTCGGGATTCCAGCCGCGAGCGAAGGCGAGCCTTTCTGATATGGCCTATCTGCTCGGTCTGCCGGGCAAGCTCGGATTTTCGGGAGACAAGGTGTGGGACGCCTACGCCGCTGGCAACCTCGAGGGTATCCGACGCTATTGCGAGACCGACGTGCTCAACACCTGGCTCGTCTACTTGCGCTATCAATTGATGCGCGGGCACATCGATACGGCGGAGCTGGCGACCGAAGAGGCGAGAGTCCGTGAGTTGCTCTCGTCCTCGAGCGAGCCGCACTTCAAAGAGTTCCTCGCGGCTTGGCCGCAGCAGAGCGCGTGAGCCGGGGCGCAAAGCCGCCGGGCCCGCCCGAGGAGGGCGTTGTCGCGGCGCTCAATCACGATGGTGAGGGCGTACTACGCGGGACGAAGACCGCGTTCGTGCCCGGCGCCTTGCCGGGCGAGCGCATCGTATTCCAGCGCGTTCGGCGACATCGTCAGCACGATGAGGGATCTCTCGTCGAGGTACTCGAGCGATCGCCTTCGCGAGTCGACCCCAAGTGCGCGCACTTCGGTATTTGCGGGGGCTGTGCCATGCAGCATCTCGATCCGGCGGGGCAGTTGGCGGCCAAACAATCGGAGCTTGCCGAATCACTATCGCGCATCGGGCGAGTCGAGCCCGCGCGCTGGCTCGAGCCGCTCGCAGGTCCCGTTTGGAATTACCGTCGTCGTGCGCGCCTGGGTGCGAAGTGGGTAGCCAAGCGCGAGCGCGTCTTGGTCGGGTTTCGGGAACGTCAAAAACCTTATGTAGCGGCACTTGCGCGCTGCGAGGTGTTGGCCGCTCCCCTCGATGCCTTGATCACGCCGCTCTCGGAGCTTTTGACGAGTCTCGAGGCGCGCGTGTCGATCCCGCAGATCGAAGCGGCCGTGGGCGACGATGGGGTACTGCTCGTGTTCCGTAATTTGTTCGAGCTCAGCGCGGCAGACCGCACAGCGCTGCTCGATTTCGGTAAGGCGCACAGGGTGCGCATTTGCCTACAGCCGGGTGGGCTCGATAGCGTGTTCCCGCTCGATGGATCATCGACCACGCTCGAGTATCGGCTCCCCGAAGAAAATCTGCGGTTCGAGTTTCGACCGACGGATTTCGTGCAGGTGAACGGCGCGATGAACCGGGCGCTCGTTCAGCGGGCCGTGGAACTACTCGAACTTGAACCCACGCATCGCGTACTCGATCTCTTTTGCGGGCTCGGGAATTTCACGCTGCCCATTGCGAGGCGTGTGCGCGAGGTCGTTGGTATCGAAGGGGAGGCGGGGCTCGTCGCCCGCGCTCGTCGCAACGCCGAGCTCAATGAATTGAGCAATGCGAGTTTTCACGTGGCGAATCTGGCCGAGCCGGAGGGAGGCTCGTCGGCGCTCGTCGGTCGTTTCGATCGTATCCTGCTCGATCCGCCGCGGGCGGGTGCCATCGAGGTACTGCCGCGACTCGTCAAACTCGGCGCCAGCCGCATGGTGTACGTCTCCTGCCATCCGGGTACGCTCGCACGGGATGTGGGCGTGCTCTGCAGCGAACATGGGTATCGACTCGCCGCCGCCGGAGTGGTCGATATGTTCCCTCACACGACGCACGTCGAATCGATAGCCGTTTTGGAGGTGGATCGATGACGCTCGGACCTTTGATGATCGATCTCGAGGGCACGGTGTTGCAGCCTGTGGAGCGCGAGTTGCTTCAGCATCCGCTCGTCGGCAGCGTCATTCTTTTCGCGCGTAATTACGCGGACCCTGCGCAGTTGCAGCAGCTGGTCGCCGATATTCACGCCGTGCGCTCTCCCGCGCTCATCGTGGGAGTCGATCACGAGGGCGGACGTGTGCAACGCTTTCGCGAAGGGTTCTCTCGTTTGCCGCCGGCTCGTCGAATCGGACACGAGTACGACGCCTCGCCGCGCGGTGGGCTCGCGCTCGCGCGCGAGCTCGGCTGGTTGATGGCGGCCGAACTTCGCGAAGCTGGCGTTGATCTCTCTTTCGCGCCCTGCGTCGATCTCGATTACGGCGTGAGCGAGGTCATCGGTGATCGGTCTTTCCATCGCGATGCCGGTGTCGTCGGTGAGCTCGCCGTGGCCTACATGCACGGCATGCGTGCGGCCGGTATGGTCGCGACCGCGAAACATTTTCCGGGGCATGGTGCCGTGGTCGCCGATTCGCACCACGCCTTGCCCATCGATCGGCGCAGCTTGGCCGATCTCGAGCCCGATATCCGTCCGTACCGCGTTCTCCTCGACAACGGCCTCGCCGGCGTGATGGTTGCGCATGTGCTCTACCCCGAAATCGACGATGTACCGGCGAGTGCCTCGCGACGCTGGATCCGCGGTTATCTGCGCAACGAGTTGCGCTTCCAAGGCGTGGTCTTCGCTGACGACCTCTCGATGGCGGGCGCAGCGGCCGTAGGCGGCATCATCGAGCGCGCTGAACGGGCGCTCGCCGCCGGCTGCGATGTACTACCGGTCTGTAATCACCGCGAGAGCGTGATCGCGTTGCTCGAGGGTTGGAAGCCCGAGGACGATGCGGCTGCGTCGCTGCGTCGCATACGGCTACGGGGCAAAGGTGCGGGTCCGACGGGTAAGTTGCGAGAGTCGGCGGAGTGGCTCGCGGCCCAAGGCGCGCTCGAGCGTTGTACGGCGCCGCCCGACCTCAAACTCGCCTGAGATCTATCGACTGCCGGGCGTGACGACGGCGATCACGCCGATGCCCGGGTGGTCGTAATAATTTTTTTCGTTGAAGCGGATCCGTCGCAGCTCGTTCATTTGATGCGCGGCGCCGCCCTCTGGCGCGTAACGCAGGTTCATGCCGAAATGCAGCAGCGAACCACGTTCGAGCAAAAAATTGCCGGAAAGTCCCGGCACCTGAAGGCCGAGTTGGTCGACAGGCAGGCCGTTGCGCGAGCCCCAGGTACTCGCCGTCTGCGTCCAGCCCGTGTGCGCGAGCACGCGATAACCGCCCGCTGCGAGTTTTTGACGGGCGCCGCTCAACTGCAGTTTGGCCGCGGGTAGGGGACCGAGGTAGCGCGCGACTTGAGCGGCACCGGTGGCGGCGTCGCCCGACGCGGCGCGGGGGGGTGCTGCGCCGGGTTCGCCTTCGCGAGCGCCGCTCGTTCTGAAGATGATGACCTCCACTTGATACGTGGAGGCGCCGGTACCTTGGGCGTGCGCGGTCGACGCTCCGACGAGCCCGAGGACGAGCCAGGGGACGAGCAGGCAGGGCAGCAGGCAGAGTCTTTGCATGCGTCTATGTTAGCCGAGCGGCCTCAGTTCGTTGAGGCGAGCTTGCCGAGCAAAAGGGCCACGAATTCGTAGCGCTCGGCCTCGTCGTCGAGCTCGCGGGACACGCGAAGCTTGAGCGGTCCCTCGAGGCGGTACTCGCGCGAGCGATCTTGCACGAGGCGAATCACGGCCTTCGGATCGATCCGGTTCTCGGCCTCGAATATCAGATGCCCGCCATGCGCTCCGAAGTCGAGCCGCCGGATGCCGAGTCGACGTGCGATGAGCCGCAACCGGGCGTTGCGCAACAGGTTC
>JBIJCL010000195.1:0-4293 GCA_044344725.1 Steroidobacteraceae bacterium
CATCGCACAGCTCGTCGTCGTGCCCGTCGTGCAGGTCGAACTCGAAGTCGTCGAAGATTTCACGGCCACCTCGCGTGGTGCGGGCGGATTCGGCAGCTCAGGCACCCGCTGACGACGCGAATGCGCGCTCTCAAATATTAGAGACGCGGGATCGTCGATTGGTGAGGCAGACCCGTCACGCGCGCTCGACGATGGCCGTGACGCCCATGCCGCCCGCCGTGCACACCGAGATGAGCCCGCGACGAGCGGTCGGCGTGTTCGCGAGCGACTTCGCCAGCGTCGCGAGGATGCGCGCACCGGTCGCCGCGAAGGGATGTCCGATCGCCACGCTGCTGCCATTCACGTTGAGCTTCGTGCGGTCGATGCTGCCGAGCGCGGCATGGCGCTTGAGCCTCGTGCGGCAGAATTCCTCGGATTCCCATGCGGCAAGGGTGCAGAGCACCTGCGCCGCGAAAGCTTCGTGGATTTCGTAGAAATCGAAGTCCTGCAGCGTGAGCCCGGCATCATCGAGCATCGCGGGCACGGCATATGCCGGCGCCATCAGCAGGCCTTCGTCTCCGTTGACGAAGTCCACCGCTGCCGCCTTGCCGAAAGTCAGCCAAGCCTGCACAGGCAGCCCCGCTGCACGCGCCCAGTCCTCACTCGCGAGTAGTACGGCCGAGGCTCCGTCGGTGAGCGGCGTGCTGTTACCGGCGGTCAGGGTGCCCGCGCTCGAACGGTCGAAGCTCGACTTGAGTTTGGCGAGTTTTTCTTTGGACGAGTCGGCGCGAACGTTGTCATCGCGTGACAAACCCTCGAAAGGCACGATGAGGTCGTCGAAGAACCCAGCTTGCCATGCTGCAGCCGCACGTCGATGGCTTTCGTAGGCGAGTTCATCCTGCGCCGCACGACTGATGCCCCAGCGCTTCGCCATGAGCTCACAGCTCTCGCCCATGGAAAGTCCGGTACGCGGTTCGTTTGCGCCGGGGATGACGGGCTTGAAGTGACGTGGTCGCAAAGAAAGGAACGGCGCGAGTCGACCGCCGAGAGTCTTGGCGCGAAATGCGCGCATCAGGATCTGCTGGTAACCACGGGGATACACGATGGGCGGGTCACTGACCGTATCGACGCCGCCCGCGATACCCGAGTCGATTTGCCCGAGTGCGATTTTATTGGCGATGTTGATCGCCGCCTCGAGACTCGTGCCGCAGGCTCGCTGCAGGTCGTACGCCGGCGTATGCGGATCGAGAGTCGTGCCGAGAACGCTCTCGCGCGCGAGATTGAAATCTCGCGAGTGCTTGATGACAGCGCCCGCAGCGACTTCACCGAGTCGTTTTCCGTCGAGCTTGAATCGCGACACGACCCCCTGCAATGCCGCCGTCAGCATCTGCTGATTGCCGACGTGCGCATAGGCGCCGTGAGCGCGAGCAAAAGGGATTCGAGCGCCGCCGATGATGGCGACGCGACGGACTTTCGACCCGACCAGCATGCTGACTCTCCTTAGCGAGCCTTGCCCGACTTGACGCGCTCGAAGTGACGATCGCGCAGCGCGGTGTGGCGCGATTCGAGCTTCTGCACCTTGCCGCCAGCCACCACGAGATCAGGCAGGCTCGAAACTTCGAGCGGATCACCCGACCACAGCACGAAGTCGGCCAACTTGCCGCGCTCGATGCTGCCGAAGCGGTCGGCGACACCAAAGATTTCAGCCGGAGTGCGGGTGATGGCGGCGAGCGCGTCCATCCAAGGCATCCCGTGCGCGACCGCGTTTCCCGCGCCCTGTCGGGTCTTGCCGGCATCGTCGACGCCGGTATCGTTGATCGAGATCGCGACGCTCACGCCGGCAGCGCGCAGTTTTGCGGCATTTTGCAGCGTCGAGCCGACCTCGTCGAACGAGTCGGGAAGGTTGTGCAGTGGGTCCAGGATGACCGGGATACCGGCTGCAGCAAGCTCATCCGCCACTCGCCAGGCTTCGGCTCCGCCGCGAATCACGGCGTTCAATTTCTCCTCACGAGCGAAGTTGATCGTGTTGCGGATGTCGATCGCACGATCGACGTCGAAGACGAACACGCCATTGCCCTTCAGGAACTCGACCAGCACCTGTCGTCCTGAGGGCGACAGCAGACGCTCGTCGTGCACCATCACGAGGTTGGGCGCGCGCGCTTCGACGATGGCTTGGCGGAGCAACATGAATTGAGCGGCGCGCGAGCCGCCGGAGAGATCGTTCGCATCGCCACCGAGATCCACGAACATGATGCGCGCGGGCAGTGGTGCCGAACCGTCTAGACCCACCGGCGCACCGAGCCCTGCGACGAGGCTGCCGCCGGACGCCGAGGCCGGTGTGAGTAGAGTGAAGGTCACACCGTTGACGCGGTTGACTCCGACAGTCATCGATTCAGGGTTGTACGCGAGCGTCACGTCGAACTCGGGTCGCATCTGGCCGAGGCGCTGCGCGTAATCACCGGTAGTCTGCTCGATACCGATTTCCTCGAGTCCGATATGGCCGAGACCACCGAACACACCGGGCGTGAGCGCGCGACCGCCAGCATCGACCACCGCGGTCCCTGCAGGCGCCGACAGGTTTTGACCGATCGCTGCAACCTTGCCGTTCTGGACGAGTACATCTGCGCCCTTGAGCGGCGCCGTTGCATCGCGCGACATGGTGTACACCGTGGCGTTGCGGACGAGCAGCGTGCTGCCGCCGGACGAAGCTGCAGCATCGTCGGCGATGGCAACGTGCTGGAGCGCACCTGCGATGACGAGGCTTGCCAAAGTACGGATCAAAGTATTCATCGGATCACCCCTTCGTAGGCAGGCTGACCAAGCAAGAAGTCGGATTCCGGCAATGCGCGTGGCGCAGCACGATCGAATCGAAGCGCGCCGTCTACGTAGACCTGTTCGGCGAGTGCGTAGACGCTGAACGGATTGCCGTTCCAGACGACGACGTCACCCATCTTGCCTTTCTCGAGCGTACCGATCCGGGCTTCGAGCCCGATGGCTTGCGCAGCATTCCGGGTCAGCCAAGTGATGGCGTGCTCCGGTTTGATTTCGAGCCCCATGCGGCGCGCATGAGCCATTCCCTTGGCCGCTTCCTGATTGAGACGCTGGATACCTTCGGCGGAATCCGAGTGCACGACGGCGCATCCGCCCGGTGCAGCATCGACGAGGATCATGTTCTCGGGGATCGCGTCGTAAGACTCCATCTTGAAACCCCACCAATCGGCCCAGACCGCGGCACAGATCTTGTTGTCGGCGAGAAGGTTGGAAATCTTGTACGCCTCTGTCGCGTGATGGAAAGCGCTTACGCGGTAACCGAACTCACGCGACATATCGACCACGATGGCCATTTCGTCGGCGCGATAGCAGTGATGCTGGATGAGGATTTCTCCGCGCAGCACGCCGGCCAAAGTTTCGAGGCGAAGATCGCGCTTCGGCGGACGCAAATCTTTGGCTCCTGCAGCCTTGCGAGCCTCGTATTGCCTCCAGTCTCGCGCGTACTCCTGCGCTTCGATCCATTGAGCGCGCCAGCCCGCGACGTTGCCCATACGCGTCGAGGGTAGCTGGCGACGATTGCCGTAGACGCGTTTCGGATTCTCGCCGCAGGCCATCTTGAGACCGTGCGGAGCATCGGGAAACTTCATCGACTGATAAGTCACCGCCGGAATATTTTTGACCGTTACCGACCGACCACCGAAGAGATTGGCTGAGCCTGGCAGCACGTGCAGCGTGGTGACGCCGCCTTCGAGCGCGGCCTCGAAACCGGGATCTTGCGGCCATATCGAGTGCTCCGACCAAACCTGCGCCGTCGAGGGCGCTGTGGCTTCGTTGCCGTCGGAGTGAGCCTCGACACCTGGCGAGGGATACACGCCGAGATGCGAGTGCACGTCGATGATGCCCGGCGTCACCCACTTGCCTCGGCCATCGACGATGCGTGTGCCGCTAGGCGCTTCGAGTTGCGTGCCGACGGAAGCAATGAGCCCGTCGCGGATCAGTACGTCGGCATTGTCGATTCGCTCGCCATTGCCGATCAGTACGGTCGCACCCCGAATGAGGGTCGGCACCGAGGGCGCCGGTTTGTAGGTGGAGGGGTAGGGCGAGCCCGTACCAGACGATGTGGTCTTGGTCTCTACGACCGGGGCTTTGGAGTCGCTCGCGCTTTTCACCGGGCCGGCCGCGGAGCAGGCCGTGAGTGCGAGCGAGAGGCTCGCGATCAGCGCGAGGTTTTGGGGTCGTCGTGAAATCATGCAGCAAACTCTCCCTGCTTGAGTCCGATGCGGTTGCATCTTTAAAGGTCGGCACGGCAAGATGCCCGAACAA
>JBIJCL010000196.1:0-4268 GCA_044344725.1 Steroidobacteraceae bacterium
GTGTCGCCCGAACGATCGAGAAACAGAAAGTCGAGTCCGAGCGGATAACCCGCGAGCGCCATCATGCGCCCGAGCTGTCCACCGCCGACGATACCGATGGTCATCGGACGACGCTCGTCAGGCTTGGCGCGGATCAGGATGCTCGAGCACCGCCGCGGTCTGCGCAGCGCGATGCGCCTTGAGCGCCTGGCCGAGGGCCGGATCGGAGAGCGCGAGGATCGCGGCGGCCGAGAGGGCGGCATTGGTGGCGCCGGCCACACCGATGGCGAAGGTCGGAACGGGTACACCGGCTGGCATTTGGACGATGGAGAGCAGCGAGTCGAGACCGTTGAGGGCCTTCGATTGCACCGGCACGCCGAGCACGGGCAGCGTGGTCTTCGCAGCGAGCATACCGGGCAGGTGGGCTGCGCCGCCCGCACCGGCGATGATGACTTGGATGCCGCGGCTTTCGGCCGTGGAGGCGTATTCGAAGAGCAGGTCGGGAGTGCGGTGCGCGGAGACCACGCGAACTTCGTGAGGCACGCCGAGCTTCTCAAGAGTCTCGGCGGCGGGGCGCAGCGTCTCCCAGTCGGAGCGCGAACCCATGACGATGCCGACGACGGGCTTCATCGCGCGATGATAGCGGAAAACCCGGTCAAAATCAGCGCAGGTTCTCGAGGGCGTCCTCGATGGCCGCCGCGTCGAGATCGCGCATCAGTTTGCCGATGTACTGTTTTTGACGCGACAGCCCACCCCGCGCCTTGATTCGTCGCGCGTCGCGGACGGCATCGAGCAGCGTCTCGGGAATGGGCAGACGCACGAGATCGGATTCCTTGAGCGCGATCAATCGCTCGCCGAGCGCCTGCGCCGCATGCGCAGCACGCTTACGCGAGCTTTTGCTCGGGCGTTCGTCGGGGGCCTCGGTCTCGTCTACCTCGGGCTCGTACGGTTTCGTGTATCTGGGATATCGGGACACCGCTACAATTCTGCCTCATGTCGCAGCAAGTTGATCCCTCTCGTCTCCCCGAACTCGAATCGGTGGTCGCCCTGACCCTCGCGGAGGCCCGCAAGGCTGGGGCCTCCCAGGCCGAGGCCGATGCCAGTTTGTCGAAGGGGCTCAGCGTGACCGTGCGCCTCGGCGAGGTCGAGACGGTGGAGTACCAGCGCGATCGCGCCCTCGGCGTGACCGTTTACTTCGGCACTCGCAAAGGATCAGCGAGCACCGCCGATCTCTCCGAGAGCTCGGTACGCGAGACGGTGGCGAAGGCGTGTGCGATCGCTCGTCACACGGCGCTCGACGATTGCGCAGGGCTTGCCGATCCCGAGCTGCTTGCAACCGAGTTTCCCGACCTGCAGCTCGACTTCCCCTGGGACATCACGCCCGAGAAGGCCGTCGAACTCGCGCGCGAATGCGAGGCCGCGGGCCTCGCGGTCGACAAGCGTCTCGGCAACTCCGAAGGAGCGAGTGTCGGCAGTCAGCGTGGCGTGCGGGTGTATGGCAACAGCCACGGTTTCCTCGCCGGCGACTGTGCCTCGAGTCATTCTTTGAGCTGCGTGCTGCTCGCTCAAGCCGGCGATGACATGCAGCGCGACTATTGGTATTCCTCTGCGCGTGATCCTGCCGATCTCGAAGCGGCGGCACCGATCGGCCGTCGTGCCGCAGAGCGCGCAATCGCGAGACTCGGCGCGAGACGTTTGCCGACGGGCAAGTCGCCCGTGTTGTTCGCCCCCGAAGTCGCACGTGGCTTCATCGGACATTTCGTCGGGGCGATCCGTGGTGGCGCGCAGTACCGCAAGGCGAGTTTTCTCCTCGGTGCCGCAGGTCAGCAGGTGTTTCCCTCGTGGGTACAGATGCACGAGCGACCGCATCTGCCGAAGGCTTTCGCGAGTGCCGCGTGGGATGGCGAGGGCGTGCGTACGCACGACCGCGAACTCGTTCACGACGGTATCGTCGATGGCTATCTGCTCGGCAGCTACAGCGCGCGCAAGCTCGGCCTCAAAAGCACGGGCAACGCGGGCGGTTTGCACAACCTGCTCGTCGATCCTTCACAGGGCGCGCCGGATCAGGCGACGTTGCTCAAGCAGATGGGGCGGGGCCTGCTCGTCACCGAACTCATGGGACAGGGCGTCAACGGCGTGACCGGCGATTACTCTCGAGGCGCGACGGGCTTCTGGAGCGAGAACGGTGAGATCGCTCATCCCGTCCACGAAATCACGATCGCCGGCAACCTCAAAGAACTCTACCGTCAGATCGTCGCGATCGGCGGCGACATCGACCTGCGAGGCGGCATCCGATCGGGCTCAGTGCTCGTCGATGGATTTACGATCGCGGGCGAGTGAGCCGCGACAGCGCTTCGCGATATTTTTCGCTCGTCTTGGCGATGATCTCGGGTGGCAGGCTCGGTCCTGGCGCTTTTTTGTTCCAGTCGAGTGTCTCGAGATAGTCACGCACGAATTGTTTGTCGAAGGAGGGCGGGCTGATACCGACACGATACGTATCGGCCGGCCAGAAGCGCGAAGAGTCCGGAGTGAGTACTTCGTCGATGAGCACGAGTTGACCGGCGTCGTCGACACCGAACTCGAACTTCGTGTCGGCGATGATGATGCCGCGCTCGCGCGCATGTGCGGCGGCGAAGTCGTAGAGCGCGAGCGACGTGTCGCGCACCTGTGCGGCGAGCGTCGGACCGACGAGCGCCTCGACATCGGCGAAGCTGATGTTTTCGTCGTGCTGTCCCGCAGGCGCCTTGCTCGCCGGCGTGAAGAGCGGTTGCGGCAGACGCTCGGCCAATTGCAGCCCCGTAGGCAGCGTGATGCCGCAGACGGCGCCCGTGCGTTGGTAGTCCTTCCAGCCTGAGCCGATGAGATAGCCGCGCACCACGGCCTCGATCGGCAGGGCCTTCAATCGCCTTACGATGATGGCGCGCCCCTCGAGCATGGCGCGTTCGTCCGGATCGAGGGGCAGCGTATCGAGGCTCACGGTCGTGAGCTGGTTGGGCACGATGCTCTTGGTGTGACGAAACCAGAACTCCGAGATCTCGGTGAGCACGTGTCCCTTGTACGGGATGGGGTCGGGCAGCACGACGTCGAAGGCCGAGAGTCGGTCGGTCGTGACGATGAGCATGTGGCCGGCGTCGATTTCATAGATATCGCGCACCTTGCCCGTGTGCAGGCGGCGCATATGCCTAAGGGCTGTCGTGTGCACCGTCTGGATCTCGTTCACTTCGGATTCTCGCTGTTTCCGGCTGGCTGCCGGGGGTTGCTAGTATTGCAGCATGGAGTGGGGCGGGAAACTCGTCGGCGGTGCCTTGGGTATGCTGGTGGCCGGCCCCGTGGGCGCGGCGCTCGGCGCGCTCGCCGGCCACCTCGTCGATGATCGACTCGCGGGCTCTTCGCCACGTCCTCCCGATTCCGATCCGACCGCGAAGCCGAGACCACCGACTTCGAGTCATCCATCCTCACGGCAAGAGCGAACGAATTCGATCCACCACGTCGAAGATACCGATCCGTTCGCGGCGAGCGGCGAGACGACGATGGAGGCGGACGAGGGTCCCTCGGTCGACGACCCGAAGGCGGTGTCCGCCCAGTTTTTCCAGACCACCTTCGAGGTGATGGGCAAAGTCGCCAAGTGTGATGGTCGTGTGTCCGAAAGCGACATCCGCGCCGCGCGCGCGGTGATGAAGGACTTCGCGCTCGACGAGCTGCAGGTGGCGCATGCGATCGCGCACTTCAATGCGGGCAAACTCGCCGAGTACGACGAGGAACGTGCCGTGATGGCGCTGCGTCGTGTCTGTGCCGGCCGCCCCGATTTGCTCCGGACCTTCCTCGAGATCCAGATTCGCGCCGCGATCGGTGGTAGCGACCTGCAGGGTCCTGCGCGGCCGTTGCTCAATCGCATCGCGGCCATGCTCGGTGTCGGCGGGCTCGAGTTCGCGCAACTCGAAACAGTGCTGCGCATTCGTCATCGTGCGCGCGGCAACCGAGGCGAGGCGGCCGACTGGAATCGTCCCGCCGAGGGCGCCGCCGAGGATGCCGCCGAGGCGGAGTCTGCCGCCCGACAGACGGGCGCCAAGGGCGGCCGCGCGCGGACGAGTACGGGGCGTCCAGGGCAATCGGGGCCACGTGGGCGTGCGTCACCCTCGGTGGCGCGGATGACGCTGCAGGAGGCGTATCAGGTGCTCGGCGTGTTGCCCGGAGAATCCATGGCGGAGATCACCCGCGCGTACCGCAGGCAGCTTTCCCGGCATCATCCGGATAAGCTGAAGGCCAATGGACTGCCCGAGTCGATGCTC
>JBIJCL010000197.1:0-4266 GCA_044344725.1 Steroidobacteraceae bacterium
GATCGCGCTCGCCGGATGTGCGGGCGGCGCAGGGTACGGTAGCGCGGCCCCTACGGCGCCGAGCGCTACCGCAACGCCCGTCATCGAGGCGAAGCCCAATCTCGCTTGGCGTTCGGGCGGCATGGTCGCGGCGGCCAATCCGCTTGCGGTCGAAGCGGGCGTCGAGATCCTCAAGGCAGGCGGGTCAGCGGTCGACGCCGCGATCGCGGTGCAAGCCGTGCTCGGTCTGGTCGAGCCGCAGTCCTCGGGGCTCGGCGGCGGTGCATTCCTGGTCCACTACGACGCGTCGACCGGCGATGTCGTCACCTACGACGGTCGCGAGGTGGCGCCGCGCGGCGCGACACCCGACATGTTCCTGATGGCCGATGGAAAACCGATGACCTCTCTCGAGGCCATCCGTTCGGGTCGTTCCATTGGCGTGCCGGGCGCGGTCGCCATGCTCGAGATGGCGCATCGCGAGCACGGGAAATTGCCTTGGGCAAGATCATGGCAGCGCGCGGCGCAGATCGCAGACGAGGGTTTTTCGGTCTCGCCGCGGCTCAATGAAATGATCACGACCGCCGTGGCTCGCGAGGGATTTCCCGTCGAGGCGGCGGCCTATCTCACGACGGATGGCCGTACGCCGCTGCCGGTCGGCAGTCGTCTCGTCAATCGTAAATATGCCGAGTCCGTCCGTCGTATCGCTCGCGAGGGAGCGAAGGCGTTCCGCGAAGGTCCGCTCGCCGACGAGATCGTGGCCGCCGCGCGTCGTGAGCCGGTGCCGGGAACGTTGTCGCTCGACGATCTGCGGGCGTATCGACCCAATCGTCTCGAGCCGGTGTGCGATACCTATCGCGTGTACGTCGTCTGCGGCATGAGGCCGCCGTCATCCGGTGGCATCGCCATCCTCTCGGTGCTCGGGACGCTCGAGAACTTCGAGATGTCCTCGATGGGGCCGACCACCGTCGCCGGCTGGCATCATTTCATTGAAGCGCAGCGTCTCGCCTACGCTGACCGCGACACCTATGTCGCCGACGATCGCTATACGTCGGTGCCGCTCGCCGGTCTCATCGACAAGACCTATCTTCGTTCGCGCGCTGACCTAATTTCTCCGGGTCGTGCGATGTCGAGCGTGCAGCCCGGCAGTCCGCCGGGGTCGACGCCGCGGGGTCGCGACGCGACGGGTGTGAGCACCGGGACGAGCCATTTCGTCATCGTCGATACGCGCGGCAACGTCGTGTCGATGACGACGACGGTCGAAGGGCTGTTCGGCTCGCAGCGTATGGCGGGCGGGTTCTTCCTCAACAATCAACTCACCGATTTCAGTTTTCGTCCTGTTGACGACGCGGGTGCGCCGATCGCCAACGCGGTGGCGCCCGGCAAGAAACCACGCTCGTCGATGTCCCCGACCATCGTGTTTCGCGATGGGCGTTTCGAGCTTGCGGTGGGTTCGCCCGGCGGCAATGCGATCATCGCCTACGTCAGCAAGGCGCTCGTCGGCATGCTCGACTGGAATCTCTCGCCGCAGCAGGCTGTCGATCTGCCGAACATGATCGCGCGAGGTGCGCTCGTCGCCGAGGTCTCTCGAGCCGATCCGGTGGTGCTCGAGCAGCTCGCGGCGATGGGGCATTCGTTCAGAAGCAACCGGGGCGCTGGAGAGGGCTCGGGCTTGCATGCCGTTCGCGTACTCCCCGATGGCACACTCACGGGCGCTGCCGATCCGCGGCGCGAAGGCCGGGCGGTCGCGGTATCACCTTAGAGGTCGACTTCGGGTTGCGAAGTCGGGGTCTGCCTGCGAGGTCAGCGTTAGCCGGCGGAGCCGGCGTCAGCCCGCGAAGTCGGCGTCCGTAAGCACCGATCGCTTGCGGAACAGCGACATCAAAAAACGGCGTCCTGCTTTGGCTCCCGTGAGCCACGCCACGCGCGCTCCGGCTTTTTGAGGCCTCAGCACGCGGTCGGCGAGCCACGGCGTCACGGTTTCGACTCGATCGGCCAGAATGTTGTAAATCCGCCGAGTGCGCTCGATTTCTTTGGCGCTGTTGCTGCCCATGTCGCGCTTGACGAGATCGGTGATCACGATGCCGGGGCTCAGGTAGCACACCTTCACCGGTCCATCACCGGTTTCCGACACGAGTGCCTTGTTGAAATAGGTGAGCGCAAATTTGCTCGCCCCGTAGAGGCCCATGCCCGGCGTGACCATGCCGTTCGACCCAAAACCTTCCATGTTGTAGATCGTGCCGCCACCTTGGGCACGCATGCCGTGCAGCGCGATCTGCGTGGCGAGCATCATGCCGAGCAGATTGATCTCCTGCACGCTGTTGATGTCCTGCTCGTGCATGTCGCCGGCGCGCTGACGGGGATGAGAAATCCCGGCGTTGTTGATCCAGATGTCGACGCGACCGAACGCCGCGACGGCGGCATCCCAGAGACCTTGTAAATCCTCGCGCTTCGAGACGTCGCAGGGTGCGCCGGCGACACGAGCGCCGCCTGTCGCACTCGATGCGAGTTCCGTCATCGCCGTGTCGACGGCTTGCGCCGTTCGCCCGCTCACCACGACGTTATGACCGCGCTTGAGGATCTCTGCGGCGAGACCCTTGCCGATGCCGCGGGTACTGCCGGTGACGACGACGTTGAGTCTGGCGCTCATGAATCACCCCCTTGAACGCTGCATCCTAGGCGATGCCCAGCCGTGAAGGAGGTTCGTACCGGCAGCCGGCGTTCTCGCGTCCGACTGTTGGACATTGCCCGGACGTCGCGCGCGCGCGAGTGATGCGCCGGTATCCTTTGGTGGTCGGCGCCGCAGCTGGAAGGGGGTCTCGCTTTGGCTACTCGAACCATCATCATCACGGGCAGTACGCAGGGGCTCGGCTTCGGCTACGCCCGCGAGTTTCTTCGTCGCGGACACCAGGTCATCGTAAGTGGGCGCGACCCGACGCGCGTCAACGAGGCGATCAGAAGGTTGATCTCCGAGTGTCCGGGCTCGGATGAACGAGTCGCCGGTATCGCGTGTGATGTTTCGAATCTCGGTAGCGTAGAGGCTTTGTGGAATTTCGGGGTGTCCCGATTCGGACGCGTCGACATCTGGCTGAACAACGCGGGCTTTGCGAGAACCGGCGCCCAGTTCGCCGACAACACCGCGGCCGAAATCGAGGCGATGGTGCGTTCGAACGTGATCGGTTCGATCAACGCTGCGCAGATTGCGATCGCTGGGTTCAAACGTCAGGGTGGCGGTACCTTGTATCTGACGCTCGGCGGCGGCGGTGCGACGGGTCGGGTGGTGCCGGGCATGACCGTCTACTCGACGACGAAGCGTGCCGTGAAATACCTCGCCAATTGTCTCGTGAAAGAGCGCAAGGACGAACGTGACGAGTCGATACTCATCGGCACCATCAGCCCCGGGATCAACATCACCGAGGGCATGATCCGCGAGATGCGTGCGCTGCCCCCCGATCGGCGCGCGAAGGCGCTCAAGCAGCTCAGTTTCATCGGCGAGCACGTCGAGACGACCACGCCCTGGATCGTCGAGCGCATCCTCTCCGATAAAAAGCAGGGCAACGACATCACTTGGTTGACGAGCGGACGGATGCTGGGGCGCGCGTTTTCCATGCTCCTCGGTTCGCGACGCGATTTTCTCTCACGCTATTCATTCGAGGTTTGACCGCCATGAGTTCCACGCTGCAAGCTTTCGCCAAGGGCGATCTTTTCGTTGGTGCCACGCAGCTCAACAACCCCGAGGACGATCACGCCGGGCGCGGACGTATCCTGCAGTTCGACGCCAACCTCGCGCCCAAAGGCGAGTTGTGGATCGACGAGACCACGCACCTCGTCGGCGGTTTGAAGTTCGACTCGAAGGGTGTGCTTTGGGCGTTCGATAGCCACTCGTTCGTCGTGCTCAATATTCATCAGGATGGACGTGTCGTGCGCCGTCCCGAATTCGGCGCTCGCGCGTTTTCACACGTGAATTTCGCAGCGGATGGCACGCTGCTGATGGGTGAGCACGTGGTGGGCGACTCGATCCGGCCCGAAGTGCAGGCTCGCATGAAGACCCGTTTGCCGTTCATGCCGGGGACGTCCCGATTTGGCGATGGTCACGTCTTCCGATTTACCCCGGATGGCAAGCTCATCAAAGAATATGGCACCGAGACCCACGGCGGTATGGGCGGTTTTCTCGGCGTCACCATGTCGACGCTGTCGTCCGACGAAAAAACCCTCGTGTACACCTCTGAGACGGGGACTCGTCTCATGCGTTACGACCTCGTCAATGATCGACAGCTGCCCGATCTGCAG
>JBIJCL010000008.1:0-15181 GCA_044344725.1 Steroidobacteraceae bacterium
CGCCGACGATCGGTCCGCTCAACATCAAGGACGCCAGCCGCTTTCCGCGATTTCCGGCAGTGAGTGTCGCGCGGGATTTGAAGACGTCACCCGGCTTCGCCGATACGTAGTTGATCGCACCGCTGAAGGCATTACGACCGTAAAGAGACGCCTGCGGGCCTTTGACGACCTCGATACGCTCGAGATCGAGTTGGTTGAAGTTGATGCCCTCTCGACCCGAAACGAAGACGCCGTCAAAGAAAATCGCCGTGTTGAGCTCACCGAAGATATCGATCGGTGCCACCCCACGAATGACAGGCGCGGGAAGAAAGTCGCCAAGTACGTTGGAGAATGTGAGCCCGGGCGTGAACGAAGCCACATCGTCCAGGTTGGCGATGCCCCGCGCCTCGATGGCCTCGGCGGTGAATGCCGTGATCGCAAGCGGCACGTCGAGGAGCGACTCGCTCGATTTTCGGGCGGTCACCACTACTTCCTCGAGTACGAGAGCGTCTTGCTCGACGACTTGCGCCGATCCGGTCGGCAAGGCGGTGAGGGTGAGCGTAAAAACAGTCGCCCACGAAAGGGCCAACCCTCGACGGGTATCGTCCATGATCAACATGCCTCCTTGGCATCAGGTTCGCTGATTTTCGCCGCGAACTTTACTACGTCTCGCCGTCGGGTGGCCATCGCATGATTTTCGATTGTCTTCGAAAACTTGCAGGAATATCGTCGGGTGAACAGGAACTTTTTTCGTAAACCCCTGCAGAGGACTTGACACCAATGGCCAGAAAAACTCCGAAACTCGATCGGCGCTCCTTGCTCGCGGGTGCCGCAGTCGCCAGCGTTGCGGCCATCGCCGGTCGTGATGGCGTCGTCGATGCAAAGGCGCAAGGGGCCGCGATGTCGCCGACGAAGAACGACATTCAGGTGTCCAATCGCGGAAAGTACGCGACGGTGGCGCTCAAACAGGAGTCGATCAACGTCGCCGCGGTGCAATCGCAGCTCTATTCGATCGATCTGCGCGATCGCGCGAAGACGCTCAAGCGCAACCTCGATCGTGTGCTGCGCCTCATCGATCTTGCGCAGAATTCTCCGGAAGAATGGAACGGCGAGCGGCGCTGGGGTTCGAAGGTCGACCTCATCGCAATGCATGAGTTCCCGATCCAGGGCTTCCAGCCTTGGAACCGTAAGGAGCTCAACCAGATCGCATTCGAACTCCCCGGACCCGAGTCAGAGGCCATCGGCGAGCGGGCTCGTCGTTATGGTTGCTATATCTCCTGGGGTTGCTACGCCAAAGAAAAAGACTGGCCGGACCATGTGATCAATATGTCGGTGCTCACCGGCCCCGACGGCACGATCGTGAGCAAGCAGTGGAAGGCACGAAACATCCTCGGCCTTTTCGGAGACGGAGCGCTCATCGGTACCACGGTCTACGACGTACTCGATCGATACGTCGAGATGTACGGTTGGGATGCCGTGATGCCAGTGGCTCGCACCGATATCGGCAATATCGCCATTACGGCGGTCGGCAACGAGCCGCTGCTCTACACCTGCCTTGCACTCAAAGGCGCCGAAGTGTTGGTGCTTTCGGTCACCGGTGGCAGCAACTCGGAAGTGGCGAAGGCTACGGCCCGCTCCGCGCGGATCTACACCATGGGTGTCGGAAACTCGGTGTCGCCCAACAACATCGGCTTCCCCGAATCATCGGGAACACGTGACGAAGGAACGGTGATCGTCGATCCCCGAGGGACCGTTCTCGCCGAGACCGACAATCATCACGAAGACATCATCACCGCCCGGATTCCTATCGCAGAGTTTCGGAAGACCCGACGCGTGCAAGAACTGCCCATGGCGATTCTTCTTCCGATCTTGCAACAGTATCAGCCGCTCTTTCAGCCGAATGCCTTCCTCGATAAGTTGCCTCAGACCTATCAGGAGGCGGGCGAACTCGTCAGAAAACGGATGAGCATGAGGTGAGCGTCGCCGGTGCTGCGCTCAAGGCGCAGCACCGGTACGAAGTCCGATGGAGAGATCGACGGCATCGATACCGATCGGATAACGATGACGCATGCCTTTCACGGGGGTCCATCCCTCTTCGGTCACGACCAGGGCGAATACGCCAAGCACCTGGGTGTCGAAGCTCGCCGTTCGCGTCTTGGGGTCGTATCGCAGCGGCATCGAGCCCGCCGGCAGGAATACCGGATCCCATCCGAGGGACGCTTCGTTATAGATGAATGCTTTCAATCGGGAGATTTCGCCCGCATCGAGCTTGCGCTTGTCTGCAATGGGCAGCGTGATCGTCGCAGGCCGATTGACGATAGTGCGATACGGACCCATGAGTACCGCAGGACTCACGGCTTCGCCATGATCGCGCAGATGCTGAACCGGAACACTCTGCGAACCGATATAAGCCTCGAAACTGTCCCAGGCGGAAACGAGATTGTCCGCGGGGTCGCGGAACGCCCGATAAGTCTTTGCATCGAACGACTCGGGCTCTCCCGGATGGATATCTTTGGCGATCACGAGCTTCGCACCGCGTAGCACGCCTGACTTCACCTCGACGCTGCCGCCGCCCTCCCGATCGATGGCGCCGCGCGCTGCGATCGACAAATTGGTGCCAACGGGAAACACGCCAAAGCGCTCGATGGCCGTTCGAATGTTGTTTGCGTAACCGATGGAGAACTCCCGACCCCAAGCATCGAAAGTCTCCGAGTATTGAAGTCTCGCGATGGACGAATCGGCGGGATTACAGTCGACGGGCGTCGGAGAGTCGATGCGCTCGCACCACTCGACCCAACGCTTGCCCTGCCGCAGATCGGTACGGGTATTGAGCGGAATCTGCTGCATCTTCCTGATGGCGAGCAAAGGATCGCGCCCGTCGTAATACCAATGAGACAGCAGTACGAGGATGTCGCGACGCCCATCGCGCTTCGCCAAGTCGATGTTCTCGCGCAGCGTTCGAAATCTGTTTTCAGGGTCGGCCGACGTGAAATCCTGTGGCAACGACAAACCGTAGGAGTAATAGTTGTCGAGCCTGATGTCCCCCGACTTTCCCGCAGGATTGAATTTCAGCGCATAGCGATCACCGAAATAGCCCTCGAGGTATCGCTTGAACGAGATGTAATTGTTGTAGGCATTCTCGTGGTACACCTCTTTGGACCACGGATGCGGCGCCGAGAACGGACCGACACCTGCACGATCCGGGAACGGCAATCCGTAGGTGGTGTAGAGCACGGCCACTTCGGCTCCGCGCGGCAATCGATCGAGGTGCTTCTTCGCCACGTGAAGAAGCGCGAGGTTGTACTCAGGAGTACGCCCTACCTGCCGTGACTGCTGATACGAAAACGTATCGCGGTGTCCGGCCAAACACAGTGCGCGCTGAATATACCCGCGGGTCATGAAGTTGTTGGCGTAATTGTTGTTGTCGGTCGTTTCGCGAACGAGCACCATCTTTCGAAAGCCCTCCCGCGCGAAATCGAGTGCAACGTCTTCTTCGAAGCGGGTGAGCCCCGTTGTCGGCGAATACGCTCCAAATCGCACATCGATCTGGTCGCCAAACAACTGATGCAGCACGCGCTCCGTCGTCCGCTCGACCTCTTCGGTCATCGACGACAGTCGCGGCGTCAGATCGTCATGCAGGATGCTGAAATCGGTGATGCCGGAGGCCATCGAGATTTCGTCCGCATCACGAATACCGTTCGGCATCGCGAGCGGATTCGGTCCGGGCCCTCTCGGACTCGATCCGATCATCACGACGCCCTCGAGATAATTCGTACCATCGCGCGGATCGAGCGCCCAGAACGAGCGCTGCTGCGGGTTCTTCATGTCCTTTGCGGGCGTGATGATCCCCGGTAGATCGGGGACGTCTTTGACCGCCAGCTTGACCCTGGGGTCATAAATGGAAACCCAATGCGCGCCGTCGGATGAGCGGCGATACAAACCCATCGAGTCGTAAGCCCCCTCGAGCCCGGGCGTCTTGAAACCGAGAAAATAGGGGATGAGTCCGAGTTGCTGACGAAACGGCGCGACGCCGACGAAATCCTCGGTGCAGGGTTCGTCCGGCCCGGCTGCATTCGCACCAAAGCTGCGGTTCAGGACCTGCCGTCGATAGAGTGGATCGATGCCCTCAGGTTCGGCCCAATCGGTCACCAGAACGGCGATCCTTTCCGCATTTCGCTCGGTGGTGGGTTGCGCGGCCGACAAGGCCGTCGCCAAAAATGCCGACAACAGAATGACGCTCTGACGCATGAGACCCCCTCAGTCCTGGCCGCGAACCATCCACGGCGCACGCGGTTTAGGTTAGCCTCGCAGCTCCCAACGAGCAGACTGGAAGATGCGCCGATGACCGAAAATGCGATTGCCCCCGCCCTTGCCGCCCTGCAGGCCCGAGTTGGCCAAGAGGTTCATGTCAGTGACTGGATGACGATCTCGCAAGAGCGGATCAATGCTTTTGCCGCAGCGACGGATGATCCCCAGTGGATACACGTCGATGTGGAGCGCGCGACTCGCGAATCCCCTTACGGTGCGCCGATCGCCCATGGTTATCTGACTCTGTCGCTGAGCGTTCCGTTGCGTGGTCTGGTGGATGCCGCCAAGCCGATCGCGCCCGGCGTCCGTAACGTCATCAACTACGGTCTCAACAAACTTCGGTTTCCGAACGCGGTACGTGTCGGCTCAAAGATTCGTGGCCGATTCACGTTGCAGGGTGTCGAACAAGTTGCGCCCAACGTATTGCAGATCACCGAGCAATACACCGTCGAGATCGAAGGCGCGCCGAAACCGGCCTGCATCGCCGAAAGCGTGATGCGCCTGGTGTTCTGAGCGTCGGCATTTCGAGCGCGGATGGGATGATCCTCAGGCGATGAAGTCCGTATTCCTCGATTTTGCAACGCTCGGTAGCGGCGATCTCGATACGACTCGACTCGAGGCGGCTGCTCCGGGCCTCACGCTGCTTCCTGCGACACCGCAAGCAGAGGTACTCGAGCGCATCACCGGTCATGCCATCGTGATGACCAACAAACTGCGACTCGATCGAGCCCTCATCGAGAGCTCGCCGCAGTTGCGCCTGATCGCGATCTCGGCGACCGGAACCAACAATCTCGACCTCGAAGCCGCCCGCGAGCGTGGTGTCGCGGTGTGCAACGTCACCGACTACTGCACGCCCTCCGTGGTGCAACACGTTCTCGGCGTTCTACTGTCATTGACGCATCACCTGCCTGACTACTCTCGCGAAGCGCGCGATGGCACATGGGCTAAGGGTTCGCAGTTCACCCTGCTCGGTCATCGCATCCGCGAATTACGCGGGCGGACATTGGGCGTCGTCGGCTGGGGTGTGTTGGGTCAAGCCGTGGCTCGGGCCTGCGAAAGCGCGCTCGGCATGCGCGTCGTCATCGCGAACCGCCCCGGCGGAGCCCGAGTCGACGGACGGCTGGACCTCGACGACCTGCTGCGTTGCTCGGATGTCGTCACCCTGCATTGCCCGCTCACTCCCTCGACCGCCAACATGATCGACGAACGGCGGCTCGCTTTGATGAAGCGTGATGCGATTCTCATCAATACGGCGCGAGGCGGACTCGTCGACATCGGCGCCCTCGCCGAGGCGCTACGAAACCGTCGTCTAGGCGGTGCGGCCATCGATGTGCTGCCCGTGGAGCCCCCCGTGGAAGGCAGCCCCCTGTTCGCGCCGGACCTCGACAACCTGATCGTCACCCCACACACCGCCTGGGCCGCGGTGGAATCGCGCCAGCGGTGCCTCGACGAGGTGGCCGCGAACGTCGCCGATTGGCGGGCAGGAGGAACTCGGCACCGGGTGGTGTGATCAAAGATGGTCGAGGGAAGTCCCAATGGAATCTCCCCTCCTTATAGGTAGAATCGCCGGCCCGCTCCCGGCCCTCTTTCTAAGGCGCAGATGTCCACCATGCCTCTCACCGTTCGCCGATCCTTTTTGCTCGCTGCCGTTTTGGCGCTCGCGAGCTGTGGCGGAGACAAACCCTCCGGTATGCCGGGCGGCGACCGCCCATCTGGTGCGGGCGGCCCCCCTCCGGCCAAGGTCATCACCGCCAAGGTCGAACGTCGCCCCTTCGGCCCCGAGATCGAGGCCGTGGGAACCGCCCTCTCCAGAGAGTCGGTCGAGATCACCTCCAAGACCGCCAATACCATCACCCGTATCCGATTTGCCGAAGGACAACGTGTGGCCGCCGGAACGGTGCTGGTCGAACTCGATCGCGCGCAGGCGGCCGCGGCACTCGCCGAAGCCGAGGCCACGCTCGCGGAGGCCAGGAACCAGTTCACCCGCGGCCGCGACCTCTCGGTCACGCAGGCGCTCTCGAAAGCCCAGCTCGATCAACTCGAGACCGCGGTCAAAACCGGTGAGTCCCGCGTCGACGCCGCGCGTGCACGCCTCTCCGACACCGTCATCCGCGCGCCGTTCGCGGGGCGTACGGGTTTGCGCAAGGTCAGCCCGGGCGGCCTCGTGAATCCCGGTACGGTCATCACCACGCTCGACGATTCCTCGGTGATGAAACTCGAATTCACCGTGCCGCAGTCGTTCCTCAAAGATTTATCGCTGGGCTTGCCTGTCGAGGCTCGCGCCGAGGGGCTCGGTGAGCGCGTCTTCGCTGGCAAGATCACGGCGATCGACTCGCGCATCGATCCCGTCACTCGCGCCCTCGCCGTACGGGCGGAGTTGGCGAACTCCGATGGCGCGCTGCGTCCCGGACTGTTCATGAGCGTCAAGCTGCGTGGAAAGCCCGTCGAAACGCTGATGATTCCCGAAGAGGCTCTGGTGCCCGAACAAGGCAAGACCTACGTATTCGTCGTCGAAGACGGCATGGCGATGCAGCGCGAAGTGCGCACCGGGGGTCGCCAACCGGGCAGCGTCGCGATTCTGGACGGTCTCGATGGTACCGAGACCGTGATCGTCGAGGGCACGCAGCGCGTGCGCAACGGCGGCAAGGTCATCCCCGAGCCGCGCGCATGAAGCTTTCCGAATTCTGCATCCGCCGGCCGGTCTTCGCGACCGTGCTCAGCCTGATGCTGGTGATCTTCGGTCTCGTCACTCTCGAAAGACTGCCTCTTCGCGAATATCCGGACATCAATCGTCCGGTTGTTTCGATCACCACGATCTATCGCGGCGCATCGGCCAACGTCGTCGAAAACAAGGTCACGCAGGTCATCGAAGATCGCGTCGCCGGAGTCGAGGGCATCCTGAAGCTCGAGTCCGACAGCGCCGATGAACGATCGAGTATTCGCGTCGAATTCGATGTCGCCCGAGACATCGACGATGCGGCCAACGATATCCGTGACCGAATCTCCCGCGTCCTGACTCAATTGCCGCCGGAAGCCGATCCGCCGCAGGTCGTCAAAGCAGATGCGAACGCCGAATCGGTGATGTTCCTCAGCTTCAACTCGGAGGCGATGACGCCGCTCGAGGTGACGGACTACGCAGAACGGTACATCGTCGATCGCTTGTCGACCGTCCCGGGCGTCTCGCGTGCTTCGCTCTCAGGCGCACGGCGCGCCGCGATGCGCATCTGGATCGATCGTCAGGCCCTCGCCGCCCGCTCGCTCACCGTCGGCGACATCGAGTCCGCGCTGCGTCGCGAGAATGTGCAGCTCCCGGCCGGACGAATCGAGTCGGAGCAGAGAGAGTTTTCTTTGAGAACCGAAGTGGGCCTCGATACCGAGGAAGACTTCAGGAATCTCGCCATCGGCCGTAATGCCGACGGTCATCTCGTGCGTCTCGGCGAGGTAGCCGACGTGCGAATCGCTGCCGAAAACGACCGCACGCTCATGCGTACGAACGGTCGTGCTGGAGTCGGCATCGGCATCGAGGCGAACTCCAAAGCCAACGTTCTCGATGTGGTTCAGGGCGTGCGCGCCGAAGTCGAGCGTCTGCAAAAAACCCTGCCGAAGGGCGCTTCGCTCGTCGTCAACGTCGATAACGGCGTCGCGATTCAGGCGGCACTACGCGAAGTGCTGATCGCGGTCATCTTCGCGTTCATCTCGGTACTCGTCGTCATCTACGGATTTTTGGGTACCTTGCGCGCCACCATCATTCCGGCCGTCACGATCCCGGTATCGGTGATCGCGGCGTTCATGTTCGTTTACGCGCTCGGCTACTCGCTCAACGTCATCACGTTGCTCGGTGTCGTGCTCGCCATCGGTCTTGTGGTCGACGACTCCATCGTCGTCCTCGAAAACATCCATCGTCGTGCCGAGCTCGATGAGCCTCCGATCGTCGCAGCCATCCGCGGCAGCAGTGAAATCGGTTTCGCGGTCATCGCTACCACGCTGACGCTCGTGGCGGTGTTCGTGCCCCTCTCCTTCCTGCCTGGCGACAACGGAAGATTGTTCCGCGAGTTCGGTCTTACGGTCGCCGCATCGGTGCTGTTCTCTGCGGTCATCGCTCTGACCCTTACGCCGATGATGGCCTCGCGGCTGCCACCCGAGCGTGAAATGAAACACGGACGTTTCGCAATTCTCATCGAGGGCTTTTTCAAGAAGCTTTCCTCGGAGTACGAGCGTCGCTTGCGGCAACTCATGCGTCGTCCGTGGCTGATCGTCGGCTCGGTGCTCGGGCTCGGATTCCTCGGTGCGCTCAGCTTCCGGGCGCTGCCCTCGGAGTTCATGCCCGCGGCGGATGTCGGTCGAGTCTTCGTGATGCTGCAAGCGCCGGAAGGCGCGAGCTTCGAATACACCGCCGAGTACGGCCGGAAGCTCGAAGCCATCGCTCAGAGCGAGGTGGACTCGGGGGACGTACGTCGCGTCACGCTACGTGTACCTGCTGGCTTCGACGGTGCGGGCGGAGTGAACTCAGCTCGTGTCATTCTCGTGCTCAACGATTGGAGCGAGCGCGATCGTTCGGCACAAGAGATCGCGGCCTCCATACAACGCAAACTCGGAAGTCTCCCGGGCGTCCGTGCGAACACGATGGCCGGCGGCAACATGCGTGGAGGCTGGGGCAAGCCCCTGCAGGCTGTGCTCGGCGGTCCCGACTACGAAACGCTCGCCACCTGGTCCGACAAGCTGGTGCAGCTTGCCGAACAGAATCCGGGTCTCACAGGAGTAGACAGCAGTTATCAGCCGCGCAAGCCGCAGATCCGTGTTGCGATCGATCGCGATCGAGCTGCCGATCTCGGTGTTTCGCTGCAGACCGTAGGCCGCACGCTCGAAACCATGCTCGGATCGCGTATCGTGACCACCTTCATCGATCGCGGCCGTGAATACAACGTGGTGCTGCAAGGTCGGGCGGATGAGCGCGCGACGACCACCGACCTGACCAATCTCATGGTGCGCTCCGACCGATCTGGCGAGCTGATCCCGCTCGCGAGCGTCGTGAAACTCACCGAGACCGCCGGTGCGACTGAGCTCAGTCGCTTCAACCGGCTCCGCTCGGTCGAGATCAGCGCGGGTCTCGCCGAGGACTACACCATGGGCGAGGCGATCGAATGGTTCGAAGATACCGTCGCGAAAGAGCTGCCTGCCGGAGCGACGCTGATGTGGGACGGCGATTCGGGTGACTACGTGCGCAGCGGCGGCCAACTTTGGACGACGCTGCTGTTCGCCGTGATCATCGTGTTCCTGGTATTGGCCGCACAGTTCGAAAGCTTCGTACACCCCGCGATCATCATGGTGACCGTGCCACTCGCACTGCTCGGCGCAGTGTTCGGGTTGCAGCTGCATGGCATGAGCGTGAACATCTTCAGCCAGATCGCCGTGATCATGCTCATCGGCATCGCTGCAAAGAATGGTGTACTCATCGTCGAATTCGCGAACCAGCTTCGCGAACGCGGGGTCGAGTTCAAGGAGGCCGTGGTTCAGGCCGCGGCTGTTCGTCTGCGGCCCGTGTTGATGACCAGTCTCTGCACCGCCTTCGGAGCCATCCCGTTTCTTCTCGCATCCGGCGCGGGTGCCGAACAGCGCGAGCCCATCGGAGTGGTCGTGTTCTACGGAACGCTGGTATCGGTGTTCCTGACCTTGCTCGTCGTCCCTGCGGTGTATTCGCTCGTGGCGCAGCGTACGCGCTCCAGCAGCTACACCACTCGCCTCGTCGACCGCTTGATGGGTAACTCTCCGCAAGATTCGAGCAGCTCCCAGAGCACCGCCGGCTGACTCCAAAGAATTTGGAGGACGTGGCGGGCTGCTCCTGAGGGCAGGGAGGGGGTTCAGGAAAACAGCCCGCCAGTCACCGTTTCAAGCAGTGCGCAGAGCGCGATGACGCAGATGCCGCTCGCGTCGAGGGATCGAATGCCCCGCATTTTTGGAGAGGACGACCTCGACAATCCAATCGATTGATGCGATGATTTCGATAGATGCCGTGTATCGGCCGCTCGGAGTCGTTCCATGGCCGACATCAAACTCAAAGATCTGCGTTACCTGGTCGCCGTCGCCGACACCGGTCATTTCGGGCAAGCGGCTGAGCGGTGCTTCGTCAGCCAACCGACCCTCTCCGCGCAGCTCAAGAAACTCGAGGATTACCTCGGCGTGCCGCTCGTCGAGCGACAACCCCGCAAAGCCCTGCTGACGCCTGCCGGTGCCGAGATCGTCGCCCGGGCCCGACGTATCGTCGACGCCAGCGACGAAGTGGTCGCGATCGCCCAAGCTCACCGCGAGCCACTCGCGGGTCGGTTGAAAATCGCGTTCCTGCCAACCATCGGCCCGTATCTGCTTCCCGTCGTCGCTCCGCGGCTGCGCAAAGCACTACCCCAACTCGAACTCATGCTCTACGAGTATCAAACCGCAACGATGCTCGAGCGGCTGAGGGCCGGTGACATCGACATGGGAATACTCGCACTGCCGGTCGATCTGGACGGTCTCGCGTCTCGGCCGCTGTACGATGAACCTTTCGTCGTCGCCGCCCCGGCCGATCATCCGCTCGCCGCGCGCAAGCAGCTCAAGGTTGACGACCTCAAAGGTGCGACGTTGTTGCTGCTCGAGGATGGGCATTGCCTGCGCGATCAGGCGCTCGATGTCTGCAACCGAATCGACGTACACGAGAAACAGGACTTCCGCGCCACCAGCATCGAAACGCTCAGACAGATGGTCGCCTCAGGCGCAGGAGTCACCCTCATGCCGGAATTCGCGACCCGCGGCAGTCACGCTGCGCCCAAGGGGCTGGTTTTCAAGCCCTTCTCCAAACCCGTCCCCACACGCACCATTGGTGCGATCTGGCGCAAGAGCTCGCCACGCACCGTCGCGATCGATGCCGTGGCACGGGTCATCGCCGAACATGCCGAATAATCCGATGGGCGCCACCCTCCTCTGGTTTCGACAGGATCTTCGTCTCGCCGACCATCCGGCCTTGCGTGCGGCCATCGCACGCGAAAAACCGGTCATCCCCGTTTTTCTTTGGTGCCCTGAGGAAGAGGGTGAGTGGGCGCCGGGTGGGGCCTCGAGGTGGTGGCTGCATCAATCCCTGCTCTCGCTGACCAAGGACCTTGAAAAAGCGGGCTCGAGACTTTTGATCCGTCGGGTCGACGATTCGCTCGCGGCGATCCGGAAGTTGATTCGCGAGACGGGAGCGGACGCGGTGTACTGGAGCAGGCGATACGAGCCTCTCGTCATCGAACGCGACCGGCGTATCAAAGAAACCTTGCGCACCGAAAACATCGAGGTACGCAGTTTCAACGCGGCGCTACTCGTCGAGCCCTGGGACGTGCAAAACCTGAGCGGCAAGCCTTTTCAGGTTTTTACGCCCTTCTGGCGCAAGGTCTCTGCGGGCCTCGAACCGCCTGCTCCGCTGCCTGCGCCGAAGAAGATCGCTGCCCCCGCCAAATGGCCATCCTCCATCAAACTCGATGACCTCGACTTGATGCCGGAGATTCCTTGGCACGAGGGAATGGCCCGAACCTGGCGGCCAGGCGAGCGCGGAGCAGCGCAACACCTCGACGTGTTTCTGGATGGGCCGGTCAAGGATTACGGCGAAACCCGCAACTTCCCCGCCCAACCCGGAACCTCGCGGCTCTCGCCCCATCTCCATTTCGGCGAGCTCTCGCCGCGTCAGGTGTGGCATGCCGCGCCGAAGTGGCGAGGCAGCCAGTTCATGGCGGAGATTGGCTGGCGAGAGTTTGCTCATCATCTGCTTTATCACTTTCCGCGAACCACCAACGAACCGTTGCGCGCGGATTTTGCGCGCTTCCCTTGGCGAGAAGACGCGCGCGAACTCGCGGCATGGCAACGAGGAAAAACCGGCATCCCGCTGGTTGATGCCGGCATGCGCGAGCTTTGGGAAACCGGCTGGATGCACAACCGGGTGCGTATGGTGGTGGCATCGTTCCTCGTGAAGAACTTGCGCATGCATTGGCTGCACGGTGCGCGGTGGTTCTGGGATACGCTGGTCGATGCCGATCTTGCGAGCAATACTTTGGGCTGGCAGTGGGCGGCCGGTTGCGGGGCCGATGCAGCTCCCTATTTCCGGGTGTTCAACCCCGAGAGCCAGGCGGAAAAATTCGACCCGCAGAGCGACTATATCCGACGCTGGATTCCCGAGCTCTCGGGCAAGGGCTCGAAAAGTTATCCTGCTCCCATCGTCGATCTCAAAGCCTCGCGTGAGTCGGCGCTCGCCGCCTTCAAAACCTTGAGGAAGTGACCATGGTCAAACATATCGTGATGTGGCGTCTTCGCGAGAGTGCCTCCAAGGCGGCCGATGCAAAGACGATCAAATCTTTGCTCGAGGGGCTTTCCGGAAAAATCCCCGGACTGCTCAAGATCGAGGTCGGGGTCAATTTCATCGAGGATGCCAACGCCTCGGACGTGGTGCTCTACAGCGAGTTCGTCGACCGGGCGGCTCTCGAGGCTTACCAGGGCCACCCGCTGCACTTGGCGGTGGTGCCCGAGGTCAAAGCCCGTGCCATCGAGCGTCGCTCAGCGGACTATTTCGTTTCGAATTGATTCTTTCGCTCATGGCACCCCCCTAGTTCTAGGGATCCGCTCGCGATCAGCGGGCCAGGCACGTCCGCACTTCACAGGAATGCCTCGTTTCGGCACACTGAAAGGTCAAGTAAGGGCTTTTTTTTGAGGCATTCGTATGTTTGCCGCTCGACTTTTCTCTCTCGTTTTGACTGCCGCGGCTCTGATCGTCGGCGGTGCGGGTCCGCTCGCGACCGCACAGACACCGACGGCTGACGCTCCAAAGAAAGCGCTCCCCACCTGCAAGGGCACCTCGCGTGCGACCTGGAACAACTGCGCAGGGAACTACACGTCCACCGATGGCGCCATCTATGTAGGTGAGTTTCGAGCGGGCAAATACAACGGCAATGGCTCTGCAACCTGGCCCAACGGCGACCGTTACGTCGGGGAATTCCTGAACGACAAGTTTCACGGACAGGGCGTCTATACGGGCGAAAAGAGCTTCGTCTATGTCGGCGAGTTTCGCGAAGGAAAGTTCAACGGCCTCGGAACCTACACGAGCTCGAGCGGTATGAAATACGTCGGCGAATGGCGCGACGACGAGAAGCACGGGCAAGGCACCTACACATGGCCGAGCGGTCGGGTGTACATCGGTCAGTTCCGCGAGGATGAGCGCGACGGACAAGGCTCAGAGACGATGCCCGATGGGACCAAATACGTCGGCGAATTCCGTGAGAGCAAGCGCTGGGGCGCCGGAACGTTATACGACGCGTCGGGGAAACCGATTCAATCAGGGATGTGGCGCGAAGACCGCTTCGACCCGAGTTCGGCCATGCCTGCGCCGACCATGATGGCGGCGGCAGCCCCTGCTGCAGCGGCGCCCGTTTCAACGCCAGCACCCGTCGTCACCGCAGTGCCGGCGCCGGCGTCAGCGTCGGCCCCGACGCCCAGCGTTTCGGCGAGCCCTGCGGCTTCGACGCCCACCAGCATCACGAGCGAACCGACCGTGGCCTCGCCAGCGATGGTCGCAGGATCACGGTCGTCATCATCCGCGACGGCAGTCACCGAGACTCCGCCATCCGCAGCGACGCCGACATCCGTTACCACTCCGTCGTCCGTGGTAGCTCAATCGCCCGCCGCAGCTCCGGTCTCCGTGGCAGCGTCAGCCTCCGTGGCAACACCGGCGGTGACGGCGGCAACCTCCGTAGCGCCCGCAGCCGCACCGGCCCCGGCTCCGGCACCGGCGGTGTCGCAGCCCGGAGCGATCCCGGTCTCGTCAGCAGATTCCGCGAGTGCTCAACTTGCCGCGATTCCGCGACCGTCGACGGACGGACGCGCTCGCGTCGCACTCGTCATCGGTAATCAGACCTACACCACCGTGCCGTCGTTGCGAAATGCACGCGCCGACGCCGAGGCGATGGCCGCCGCGCTCGATACGCTCGGATTCGAAGTCATCCTGCGTCTCGACCTCGATGATCGGGCGCTGCGCCAGGCGATGCGTGACTTCAAATCACGGCTCGATGGCGGCAGCGAGGCGGTGTTCTATTTCGCTGGTCATGGCGTACAACTCGGCGCAGCCAATTATTTGCTTCCGACCAACATCAGTCCGGAAAGCGAAGAGCAGGTCAAAGATGACGCGCTGATGCTGCAACGCGTCCTCGACGACCTCAGCGAACAGAAGGTCAGGTTTTCGGTCGCGATCGTCGATGCATGTCGCGACAATCCGTTCCCAAAGACCGGCACTCGCAGCATCGGCGGTACTCGCGGCCTTGCACCGACCACCGCTGCGACGGGTCAGATGATTCTCTTCTCGGCCGGCGCAGGCCAGACGGCTCTCGACAATCTGAGCCCGGACGATTCGAATCCGAACGGCGTCTTCACCCGAGTGCTGCTCAGGGAGATGACGCGCCCAGGCGTTCCGGTTGATCAGGTTCTCAAACGCACGCGTCAGGAAGTCGTGTCGCTCGCCAAATCGATCGGTCACGAGCAAGTCCCTGCGCTTTACGACCAAACGGTCGGCGAGTTCTTTTTCATGCCTGCCGTGGCTGGCCCGCAGATGGCGCGCCCTGTGGAGGTTGCAGCGCCGGCTGCCTTCGCCTCGATGCCGACCGACGACCGGGCTCTCTGGGAGTCCGTCCGCGACTCAAAGAATCCCGAAGAAATCCAGGCGTATCTCAACCAGTTCCCGCAGGGTTTGTTCGCTGGAGTTGCCAACGTCCGCCTCCGCGCACTCATGGGCGGTGGACCGGCGACACCCACCTCCATCGCACCGAGCACGGCCCGACCCGCCTCGGCGGGCACGGGCGGCGCGACGGTGACGGCGGCGGCCGGCGCGGCAACTGCAGCAAACGCC
>JBIJCL010000198.1:0-4252 GCA_044344725.1 Steroidobacteraceae bacterium
CCCCGATCGGCGCCTCGCGTGTATAATGCCGCGGTTCCTCGCATCACGGATAGCGGCCCGCCGTAGAGGCTGGGTTGGGAGAGTCTTGGCATGAGTGACGAGAAGGTGACTGCCGACGACATCGACGTCAATCGGCGAAAGTTCCTCACAGTGGCGACAGCGGCCACGGGCGCCGTCGGCGTCGCGTTTACGCTGGTCCCGTTCATCTCCTCCTGGAAGCCCTCCGAGCGCGCCCGCGCTCTGGGTGCCCCGCTCGAGATCGACATCTCGAAACTCGAGCCCGGCCAGATGATCACGCAGAGCTGGCGCAAGCAGCCGATCTACGTGGTCCGTCGCACGCCGGAGTCGGTCGCGAAGCTCGGCGGCGTGACCGCCAGCCTCAAAGATCCGAACTCCGAGGCGTCCGAGCAGCCGGAGTACGCCAAGAACGAGATGCGTTCGCTCAAGCCCGAGATTCTCGTGCTGTACGCGGCCTGCACCCATCTCGGCTGTCTGCCGAAACAATATTTCACGGTCGCCGATGCGGCGATGGGCGCCGACTGGCCGGGCGGTTTCTTCTGCCCCTGCCACGGTTCGCGTTTCGACCTCGCCGGTCGCGTGTTCAACGGTTCGCCGGCCTCGACGAACCTGCGCGTCCCACCGCATAAGTTCGAATCCGATTCCCTGCTCGTCATCGGCGTCGATGCCGCACAAGGAGCTGCCTGATGGCCGCCTCGTCTGATAACGCCGGCAAGACCGGCTTCCGCGCCTGGCTCAACAAGCGCCTTCCGGTCGATGAGTTCATCGACTCCCAGCTCCTCGGCTACTTCGCGCCGAAGAACTTCAACATCTGGTACTTCTTCGGGTCGCTCGCGCTGCTCGTATTCGTGATCCAGATTTTGACGGGCATCTTCCTCACGATGCACTACAAGCCGAGCGAAGCGGCGGCGTTCGACTCGGTCGAATACATCATGCGTGAAGTCGAATGGGGCTGGCTCATTCGCTACATGCACTCGACCGGCGCCTCGTTTTTCTTCGTCGTGGTGTACCTCCACATGTTCCGCGCCATGATCTACGGCTCGTACCGCGCGCCGCGCGAGTTGCTGTGGATCCTCGGCATGCTGCTCTACCTCGCCCTCATGGCCGAGGCCTTCATGGGTTACGTGCTGCCGTGGGGCAACATGTCCTACTGGGGTGCGCAGGTCATCGTGAACCTCTTCGGCACCATTCCGGTCATCGGCCCGGGGCTCGTCGAGTGGATCCGCGGCGACTACGGCATCGCCGACTCGACCCTCAATCGGTTCTTTGCGCTGCACGTGATCGCGGTGCCGTTCGCCATCGCCTTCCTGGTGATGATGCACCTCGTCGCGCTTCGCCAGACCGGCTCGAACAACCCGGACGGCATCGAAATCAAAGAAAAGGTGGGGTCGAACGGCAAGCCGGTCGACGGCATCCCGTTCCACCCGTACTACACGATCAAGGACATCGTCGGTGTGGGCGTGTTCCTGATCTTCTTCTGCGGCGTGATCTTCTTCGCTCCGACCTTCGGCGGTCTCTTCCTCGAGAAGCCGAACTTCGAACCGGCGAACGAACTCTCGACGCCCGAGCACATCGCGCCCGTGTGGTACTTCACCGCGTTCTACGCGATGTTGCGCGCCGTACCCGATCAGCAACTCGGCGCGCTGCTCATGCTGCTCGCCATCGTGGTGCTCTTCTTCTTGCCGTGGCTCGATCGCTCCCCGGTCAAGTCGATTCGCTACAAGGGGTGGCTATCCAAGATCGCACTCGCGTTGTTCGTGGTGTCCTTCGTGGTCCTCAGCTACCTTGGTCTGCAGCCCGCGAACGATCTCTACGTGATCCTCGCGCGCGTGTTCACGGCCATCTACTTTGCGTATTTCCTTCTCATGCCTTGGTACACGCGCATTGAGAAGTGCAAACCTGCTCCTGAGAGGGTCACGTACCATGCGTAAGTCTTTCTTGGCCGTTGCGCTCGGTTTCACCCTCGCGTTTGCCGGTCCTGCCGTGTTTGCTGCGGCGACCGGTCCGCATGCCGCCTGGATGGACTGGCAGCCGGGCAATGACGTCGGCAACATCGCGTCCTTGCAGCGCGGTGCGGCGAACTTCATGGGCTACTGCGCGGGCTGTCACTCGCTCAAATACAAGCGTTACTCGCGCGTCGCCAAAGATCTCAACATCCCCGAAGAGCAGATGGAGAAACTCCTGCTGTTGCCGGGTGCGAAGAAGGGTGACTACATCCTCTCGCCGATGTCCAAGGTCGACGGCGAGGCTTGGTTCGGCAAGGCGCCGCCCGACCTCTCGCTCACCACGCGCGCCAAGGGCTCGGACTACGTCTACCAATTTTTGAAGACGTTCTACGTCGACCCGAAGTCGGCCAACGGCACCAACAACCTCGCGCTGCCCAACACGGCCATGCCGCATGTTTTGTCGGCGCTGCAGGGCGTCCAGGAGGCGAAGTTCAAGACCGTCGAGACGGTCGTGGACGGTCAGCCGGCCACCGAGTTGCACTGGGAGTCGTTCGAACTCTCCTCGCCCGGGCAGTTGTCTCCCGACGAGTACGACGCCTTCGTACGCGACACGGTCAATTTCCTCGAGTATGTGGGTGAGCCGGTCAAGGCCAAGCGTGAGTCGCTCGGCGTTTGGGTCATCCTCTTCCTGCTCGTCTTCACGACCTTCGCTTATCTGCTCAAGCAGGAATATTGGAAAGACGTGAAGTAAGGCGCGGATTCGGTCAGCGCAGGACACTTCTCGCGAAGCGCATTACGTGACCGGATCCCGAAAGCCCCGTCGCCCGTATCTGCTGCGGGCGATGCATCAATGGATGACCGATAGCGGCCTCACGCCGCACGTCATGGTCGATGCCACGGCGCCTGGCGTCGAGGTGCCGGTCGCCCACGTGCGCGAGGGGCGGATCGTGCTCAACCTGAGCTACGACGCGACGCGTCATCTCGACATCGGTGACGAGTGGGTGAGCTTCGAGGCGCGATTCTCGGGCGTTCCGCGCGTGCTGCGTTTTCCCGCCGCCGCCGTACAGGGCATCTACGCCCGCGAGACGGGGGAGGGCCTGATGTTTCCGCCGGGTGAGGACGACTCGCCACCCGATTCTCCGCCCGCCTCGCCGATCGATCCCAATCCCGCGGGCCCGGTACCCGATCGCGGAGCACCGCCGGTTGCGCCATCGGGCGGCAAGCGACCGACCCTCAAGGTCGTGAAGTAGGCTCCGCAGGTCATCCGCGCGCTTCGAACGCGTGTTTCATCCACTCGAGTCGCCAAGTTTCCGAGGGGTCATCCGACGAGCGTTCGCGAGAGAGCGCGATCACGTCGAAGCGAACCGGATAACGCGCGAGATCGCGGCGTTGCTGGAGCAATTGCTGGGCGGCGGCCGTGATTTTTCTTTGCTTGTGCCGATCGATGCTCGCGGCGCCATCGCCATGACTGCTCGAGGATCGCAGTCGAACTTCGACGATGATCAACACGCCCCGATGCAGCGCGACGATGTCGAGTTCGCCGCGGCGCCGTCGGTAATTTCTGAGCAGGATGTCCGCGCCTGCCGCGCTCAGGTGCTGCGCCGCGCGTTCCTCGGCCTCGCGGCCGAGGAGGAGATGTTTCGGGAGCGTGGCTTCAGCCGCCGCCATCCTGAGGATCGAGCAGCTTGACCTGCCCGTCGTCGATGCGCGCGAAGCGCAGGCTGCGCTGCACGCGGCCGTCCTCGTCGACGAACAGCGAGCCGACCGCGCCTGAAAGAGGCGCGGCGGATGACGGCGATCGACCCGCGCGCACGGCGCTCTGCAGCAACCAGGCGTCGTGTCCGAGCGCAAACAAGCGACTGCGACGCGGGGTGTCGTCGAGCGCCTCGACGGCTGCAGCGCGCAGCGCTGCGACGACCGGTGCCTGCGGCGCGATCATCCAGTCGATGTCGGGGAAGATGAGACCTTGCAGTTCATCGCCGGCACGACCGTCGAAGGCGTCGGACGTGGCATAAGCGGGAATGTCGCCGGCGCCCTGGAACCGAAGCTGTGGACGCCATTGGCGAAGCGTTGCGGCGGTGCCGGGCATGAAAATGAAATCGACGTCGGCGCGGCGGCGCGGCTGGAAGGCGAGCGGCATGTCGAGCACCGACTGCAGGCGTCGATGGCGCGCGGTGCTCGCATCGAGGCGCAACAAAGATTGGGCGGCATTGCCGAGGTCGCGACCCGCCAGCGTTTCGGTACCGAGCACTGCGCCGCCGCCGGCCTCGAGTTCTTCGCGGAAGGAC
>JBIJCL010000199.1:0-4228 GCA_044344725.1 Steroidobacteraceae bacterium
ACCGCGGCCTTGTACGCGCTAGAAAGCATGATGACCCCACCCGATTACCCGCGACGTTAGTTCCGTAACACAGTCTGGCGCAACCCTTTCCGCGCAAAACACCTTGCAAACTGTACGTCGTCCGCAGGGCGGCACCCGGTGAAAGTTGGGCGGGAGTTCCGGTAACGTATGGGTCATGCGCTACCTCATGCACGGCTTTGCCGCCTTGTTGCTCTCGTTGATCGCCCCACCCGCCTCGGCACAGAGTTTTTCATTGGCGCCTCTGCCCTATTCGCACGATGCGCTGGCGCCCGTCATCGACGAGCAGACGATGCGCATCCACCATGGTCGTCATCATCAAGCCTACGTCGACAACCTCAATAAGGCCGTGGCCGCCTCGCCCGCACTCGCCGGTCTCTCGCTCGAGGCCCTGTTGGCAGAGGTATCGAAAGCCGGCGATGCCGTGCGCAACAATGGTGGCGGTCATTGGAACCATACGTTCTTCTGGCAATCGATGACGCGCCCGGGACAAGGCGGATCACCCTCGCCTGATCTGCTCGCCGCGATCAATCGCGACTTCGGCTCGCTCGATCAATTCAAGACGGCGTTCCGCGCAGCCGGCCTCACTCGGTTCGGCTCGGGCTGGGCGTGGCTCATCGTCACTCCCGACGGCAGACTCAAAGTGTCCTCGACGCCGAACCAAGACAATCCCCTGATGGATATCGTTGCCGATCGGGGACAGCCGATCCTGGGCAACGACGTATGGGAACACGCCTACTATCTTCAATATCAAAACCGTAGAGGCGACTACCTCGACGCCTGGTGGCAGCTCGTCGACTGGACCGTCATTTCACGTCGCTACGCTGACTCTCGAAAGTAAATCTCACCAAGGCCCTCCTCGGCATGCTGAAATTCCTCAAATCCGATATCGGAGCCGGCACCCTGCTCGTGGTTGCCGCACTCATCGCCATGACGCTCGCCAACTCGCCGTTGGCCGACCTGTATACCGGCACGCTCAGCACCAAGATCCGCATCGGTCTCGACGGTTTTGGTCTCGAAAAATCCGTGCTGCTTTGGATCAACGACGCGCTGATGGCCGTGTTCTTCCTGCTCGTCGGACTCGAAATCAAGCGCGAGCTGGTCGAGGGCGAGTTATCCGATCGACGTCGCGCCGCGCTGCCGGTGATGGGTGCGATCGGGGGCATGATCGTCCCGGCCGGCATCTACGCCGCCATCAACTTCGACAGCCCGGCTACTCTTTCGGGGTGGCCGATTCCCGCAGCGACGGATATCGCTTTTGCGCTTGGAGTGCTGTCACTCGTCAAGCGTCATGTCGTCCCCGGTCTGCGCGTGTTTTTGCTGGGCCTCGCCATCATCGACGACCTCGGCGCCATCATCCTGATCGCCATTTTGTTCACGGCCGATATCTCGAGCCAGGCCCTGACACTCGCGGGCGTATGCATTGCGGTACTCGCGTTGTTCAATCGGTTCGGCGTCGAGCGTTTGTGGCCCTATCTCGTAGTGGGCTTCTTTCTTTGGTTGGCGGTCCTGAAATCGGGCGTTCATGCCACGCTCGCGGGAGTCGTCATCGGCACCATGATTCCGCGCAAAGCGATGCCGAAACTCGAGCACGCGCTGCATCCCTGGGTGACCTTCGGCATCATGCCGATCTTCGCTCTGGCCAACGCCGGCGCCTCGTTGGAAGGTGTGGGTCTGCACACTTTCACCGAGCCCGTCGCGCTCGGCATCATCCTAGGGCTGTTCGTAGGCAAACAACTCGGCGTCTTCGCTGCCTGCTGGCTCGCGGTACGTAGCGGCATCGCTCAACTACCCGCGGGCAGCAACTGGGCGTCCTTGCACGGTGTCGCCATCATCACCGGTATCGGGTTCACGATGTCGCTCTTCGTCGGATCCCTTGCGTTCACTTCGAACGACTACGACACGGCGGTAAGACTGGGTGTGCTGACGGGCTCGGCGCTTTCGGCAGTCGTCGGATGCGTTTGGCTCGTGATGCTGAGCCGAACTCGCTGACGAGCGCGAGTACGCGAATCGCGCGAGCGCTCGATCGATGCAGATTTCTTAGATGCGCGGGTCAGCCGTCGACATCATGATCGACAGCGGATCGAGTCGCCGAGCTCCCTCGAAAATATTGACGTATCCCGGATCATCGAGACGGTCGATTCGAACGAGTGTGCGCGCCCGCGGCGCGTGAATGAAACGACCGTCGCCGAGGTAGATGCCGACGTGGGAGTTGGCGGCGCCGCGAGTATTGAAGAAGACGAGATCGCCCGGCCGCAGATCTTCCTCCGCTACGGGAGAACCGACGGAGGCGAGCTGGCGCGACGTGCGCGGCAGTGCGATGCCGAGTGCTTCGCGATACACGTGGTTGACGAGTCCGCTGCAATCGAAGCCGCTCTTGGGGTTGCTGCCTCCGAAGCGGTACGGGACACCGATGTTTTGCAGCGCACGATTGACCACGCCCTGCATCAGGATCGATTGCAAACTGAACACCGGGGAGGCTTGCTCAGCCGCCTTGTCGGTCTCGGCGTCGGCTCGAACCGGCTGCGCAAAGGCCATCCCCATCGCAGCGAGCACTGCGATCAAACCATGACGAAAATGGGGGGGCTTGCGGGCCTGCATGGCGACGAACCGGGGTCCTGCAAATTTCGGGTTGGGGAGTGTATCGGCCCTGATCGAGCGTTGCCACACTGACAGCCGTCCCAAAGCTGAGTTCCCCACCAAGCGGCCCCGACGCCCCGGACCCCCGGGGTCCTAATAGAATGTCGCCATGGTCGACCCCGCTGAACGGTCCGCATTCTGGCAACTGCAGTTCTGCGTGTTTTTATGGGGTTTCACGGCCATTCTAGGCCGTCTCATCGAGCTGCCCGCCACGGCGCTGGTCATTTGGCGCATGGCCCTCGCGACAGCCCTCCTCGCGGTCCTTCCGAGGGTCTGGCGGGGGTTGAGGGGGCTGGACCGACGAACCCTCCGGCGTCACGCCGTTGCGGGCTGTGTCATCGGCCTGCACTGGCTGGCCTTTTACGGCTCGATCAAATTGTCGAACGCCTCGGTCGCGGTGGCCTGCCTCGCCCTCGGGTCGGTATTCGCGGCCATCCTCGAACCCATGGTCACCGGGCGTCCCCATGATCGCAGCGAATTGGTTCTCGGCCTCCTCGCCATCCCCGGCGTCTTGCTGCTCGTCGGGGGCGTACCCCTCGAAATGCGCAACGGCATCGTCGTGGGGATCGCGGCGGCTGCACTCTCTGCGCTCTTCGGCAGCCTCAACAAACGCAATCTCGATCCGCAAGCCGATCTGGCGGCAGTCACCGCGATCCAGATCGGGCTCGGTACCGCATTCATCACCTTGCTCGGCATTGCCTGGTTCGGCGTGGAGGTAGCCTTCACGCCGCCGAGCACCACCGACTTCGCATGGCTGCTCGTGCTCGTCGTCGCCTGCACGCTGCTGCCGTTCATGCTTTGGCTCCGGGCCTTGCGCCATGTCAGCGTGTTCACGACGCAGCTGTCTCTCAACCTCGAGCCTGTTTACGCGATCGTGCTGGCCGCATTGCTCTTTCGCGAATACGCCGATCTCACGCTGACCTTTTACGTCGGGGTATTGATCATTCTCTCGACCGTGTTCATCCAGCCAAAGATTTTGCAGCGATGACGATTTACCTGCCCTCGCCCGCTCGCGCACCGACCGTCGATGCACTCGAAAATTTTTGTGCGGGTGCGAACCGAGCGTTACCCGATGTGGCGCTGACCCCCGACCTGCTCGATGTACGGTGGATCGGACTCGATGCGCCGAGCACCCAGCGAGTCTTCGAGCTGATTCGCCAGGGTGACAAACGCGGTACGTTCTCGCTGCCCTGGATCATCGAAAAAACCCAGAGCCGTACGCCCCATGTCGGCAACTGGATCGCCCTCATCGATCTCTCAGGTCGCCCGGTCTTGTTGACGCGCACGGTGAGAGTCGACTCCGCCGTATTTGGCCGCGTCGAACCGCAACACACGGCCATCGATGGTTCATCGGTGCGCGACCCGGCCGCCTGGATACCGCTACACACGCGGTACTGGAATACCCACCTTGCTCCGTTCGGGCTTTCGGTCACCCCGGAAATGCCGTTTTGGATCGAGGAATTCGTTCTTGTGTACGACGCCGAAAACTGCGGTATAACCGGCGCCGGAGGGTGAAACCATGTCAGGCACTGCAAAGAAAGGCATCAAGGCGCGACTCATCTCGTGGGCC
>JBIJCL010000200.1:0-4216 GCA_044344725.1 Steroidobacteraceae bacterium
GCCGGAATCCCCACCCACCGTGAGCCCACTGCCCGGCAGCTGCGTGGTGAGGAAAAACAGCGCGGCGAAGCCGAGCAGCACGAAGAGGCCGGTGCCAATCTCGAGAGAGCGTTGCGGTTTCATAGTTGATTACCTTCCAAGAAATGCGGCGGTGAGCATGTAGTCGAGCAGGAGCGTCAGAACCGAAGAAATGACGACGGTGCGCGTCGTTGCGAGCCCCACGCCCTGCGCGGTGGGTTTGGCGGTGAAACCCTCATGAACGGCGACGAGGCTGCAAGCCACGCCGAAGAACAGACTTTTGACGATGCCTTCGTTGACGTCATTGAGTTCGACCGCCCCCTGCATCTGCGACCAGAAAGCACCGGGATCGACGCCCATCAGCTGCACACCGATGAGCTGTGCGCCGAAGAGGCCGACGACGTTGAAGACGGCGACGAGCAGCGGCATGGCGATGACGCCACCCAAGAAGCGTGGCGCGACGACGTAACGCAAGGGATCGACGGCCATCATTTCCATGGCGGTGAGCTGATCGGTAGCACGCATCAGACCGATTTCGGAGGTCAGCGCAGTACCCGCACGCCCTGCAAACAGCAGCGCCGTCACCACGGGACCTAATTCTTTGAGGAGTCCGAGCGCAGCGGCCACGCCGAGCGCATCTTCGGAGCCGAATCGCTGCAACAGGTCGAAGCCTTGCAGCCCGAGCACCATGCCCACGAAGAGACCCGAAAGCATGACGATGACGAGCGAGCGCGCCCCCGAGTTGTAGATCTGATGCACGACCGAACGCGGACGCGCCAGGGCCGGACCACATTGCGCGAGCACGCGACCGAGAAAAACGGCGACGCGACCGACCCGCTGGATGAAGGCCACGATCATCGCTCGCCCCGCGTACCGAGCAACTCGGTGTGGTAATCGGGCGCGGGATAATGGAACGGCACGGGACCGTCGGCCTGCCCGCTCATGAACTGACGCACGACTTCGAGTGGACTCGCGCGTAACTCCTCTGGCGTTCCCGAGGCCACCGCACGACCACCCGAGAGCAGGTAGCTGTAATGCGCGATCGAGGAGAGCTCGCCGACGTCGTGTGAGACGACGATGCTCGTGATGCCGAGCGCTTCGTTGAGCTCACGAATCAGACGCACGATCACGCCCATGGAAATGGGGTCGAGCCCCACGAACGGCTCGTCGTAGATGAGAAGTTCCGGGTCCATGACCGTGGCCCGGGCCAGCGCCACGCGACGCGCCATACCTCCCGAAAGCTCCGAGGGCATCAACTTGGCCGCGCCGCGCAAGCCGACCGAATGAAGTTTGGTGAGTACGAGTTGACGCAGTACGGCTTCGGGGAGCTGCGCGTTTTCGCGCACCGGGAATGCCACGTTCTCGAATACGTCGAGATCCGTGAGCAGCGCGCCGTTTTGAAAGAGCATGCCCATACGCCGACGCAAGGCATAGAGACCCGCCTTGTCGAGCGTGCTGACGTCCTGACCGAACGCTTCGACCCGCCCTCGGGTCGGGTTGGTCTGTCCCGTGATGAGTCGCAGCAGCGTGGTCTTCCCCGTGCCGCTCGGACCCATGACCGCCGTGATGCGACCCGGCTGAGCCTCGAAATCGAGACCTTTGAAGATCGGCCGACCACCCACCTCGTAGTCGAGACCGCTAACCTTGATCACAGGCTCTGTCATGCCATCCCTGGGGTTGCAGGGGTCGCCGCCATGGCGACCCGGAAAGGGGCGGGAGTTTACCAAAGCGAGGGGTTGGCCATGAGGCCCCAAGCATGTGAATTCCCTGCAACTATTTCGAATCTGGACTAAAATGGTCCCGTTTATGATCCGCATCTCCCGCATGACCGACTATGCCACTGTGCTCCTGGCCGCCCTCGCCCGGGAGCCGGAAGCCTGTCTGAGCGCACCCGCGCTCGCCGAGCGCACGCGTATCGGCATGCCGACGGTGAGCAAGGTGCTGAAGATCCTGCAACGCGGCGGCCTGGTGCGCTCGACACGCGGCTTGCATGGCGGCTATTCGTTGGCGCGTCCGGCGCAGGCCATTTCGGCCGCTGCGATCCTCGATGCGCTCGAAGGGCCCGTCGCCGTCACCGACTGCTCGGCGGGCCAAGGTCATTGCGAGATCGAGACGACCTGCGGCGTGGGCCAAGCCTGGCAGCGAGTCAATCTCGCCATTCGACGCTCCCTGTACGACGTGAGTCTCGCGCAACTCGCGGGCCTCGACACCAAAGATTTCGCGCTGCGCGGCTTCGAGCAGCAACTGAACCCTGTCGTCGGCGGTCGTGCAGCGGCCGCCCTGCGACGTGACAAATCGGCGGAAGCCTGACACCACCATGACTGAAAACGCCCAACTCCAGGATCTCGTCGGCCGCGGCTATCAGCACGGCTTCGTGACGGACATCGAATCGGAGAGTCTGCCTCCGGGTCTCGACGAAGATGTCGTGCGCGCGATTTCACGCATCAAGCGTGAGCCCTCGTTTTTGACCGAGTGGCGCCTGAAGGCCTTCCGTCATTGGCTCACGATGAGCGAACCGACTTGGGCGCATGTGCGCTTCAACCCGATCGATTACCAGGGAATCTCGTATTACTCGGCGCCCAAGGCCAAGACCGACGGGCCGAAGAGTCTCGACGAGGTCGACCCGAAGCTTCTCGAAACCTATGAAAAGCTCGGTGTTCCGCTGCACGAGCGCGCGCGCCTGGCCGGAGTCGCCGTCGATGCAGTCTTCGACAGCGTCTCGGTTGCCACGACCTTCAAAGATCGCCTCGAAAAAGCCGGCGTCATTTTTTGTTCGTTTTCGGACGCCGTGCAGAAGCACCCCGAGCTGCTCGAACAGTATCTCGGCAGCGTCGTGCCCCACACCGACAACTACTACGCCTGCCTCAACTCGGCGGTGTTCTCCGATGGCTCGTTCGTGTACATCCCGAAGGGCGTGCGCTGCCCGATGGAGCTTTCGACCTACTTCCGCATCAACGCGGCGAAGACTGGGCAGTTCGAGCGCACGCTGATCGTCGCCGATTCCGGCAGCCACGTGAGCTATCTCGAAGGCTGTACCGCGCCGATGCGCGATGAGAACCAACTTCATGCGGCCGTCGTCGAGCTCGTCGCCATGGACGACGCCGAGATCAAATATTCCACTGTCCAAAATTGGTACCCCGGCGACGAGAACGGCGTCGGAGGCATCTACAACTTCGTCACCAAGCGCGGCGAATGTCGGGGTCGCAACTCGCGTATCTCTTGGACGCAGGTCGAGACCGGCTCGGCGATCACCTGGAAGTATCCGAGCTGCGTGCTGCGGGGCGAGAACTCGGTCGGCGAGTTTTATTCGGTCGCCCTCGCCAACCACTGCCAGCAGGCCGACACCGGCACGAAGATGATTCACGTGGGCCCGAACACGCGTAGCACCATCGTCTCGAAGGGCATCTCCGCAGGCCGTGGTCAAAATACCTATCGCGGTCTCGTGAAAATTCTGCCGACGGCACACGGCGCCAGAAACTTCACGCAGTGCGACTCGCTCCTCATGGGCGGACGCTGCGGGGCGCATACCTTCCCGTACGTCGAAGTGAAAAACCCGACGGCCACGGTCGAACACGAGGCCTCGACCTCGCGGATCAGCGAAGACCAGCTCTTCTACTGCCTGCAGCGCGGCATCAGCGAAGAGGATGCCGTCAACATGATCGTCAACGGCTTCTGCAAGAGCGTCTTCAAGGAATTGCCCATGGAGTTCGCCGTCGAGGCCCAGAACCTGCTCGCCGTCAGCCTCGAAGGCTCGGTGGGCTGACACCGCATCGGAGAGACCCTGACCATGCTCGAGATCAAGGACCTGCACGCGAGCGTCGGTGGACGCAAGGTGCTCGACGGCATCAGCCTCAGCGTGCCCGCGGGCGAGGTGCACGCCATCATGGGCCCGAACGGCTCCGGCAAGAGCACGCTCTCGTATGTGCTCGCGGGACGCCCGGGCTATGAGGTCACGGGCGGCAGCGTGCAGTTCCGCGGCGTCGACCTGCTCGCCCTCGCCCCGGAGGAGCGCGCGCAGGCGGGCGTGTTCCTCGGCTTCCAGTACCCGGTCGAGATCCCGGGCGTGAACAATGTCTACCTGCTCAAGGCCGCGCTCAACGCGGCGCGCAAGCACCGCGGTCTGCCGGAGGTCGATGCCTTCGAGTTCCTGCAGTTGGTGCGGGCCAAGATGAAGCTGATGCAGATGGACGAGGCCTTC
>JBIJCL010000201.1:0-4197 GCA_044344725.1 Steroidobacteraceae bacterium
GGCGTCGACGGAACGTCGTGAGCAACAGAGCGCTCGCCACGCCGACGATGATGGTGATCAGCGTGAACATCTTGATGATGTTGCCGGAATTTCCCTGGCCCTCGAGCGCTTCGCGCAGGCGCTGGTTGCGATCCATCCACGCGACTGCCTCTAGCCCGGTCGTGTCGGCGAGTTGTCGAGCGATGTTTCGTGCGGCGTAGATGTCGGCGAGCTTGAGTTCGATCTCCGTCAGACCTTCCGGCAAATCGAACATCACCCGAGCCGTATCGAGGTTCACGTACGCGAGACGTCCATCGAGACTATCGACGCCTGTCGAGTACAGACCACGCACTGTGAGCGTGCGCTCACGACCCTGATTGCTCGTGATGAAAATGGGCTGTCCGACACCGATGCCGAGATCGAGGGCGAGTTTGCGTCCTATCAGGACGTCGTTGAGACCGAGGCGTGCTTCACCTTCGACGAGGGTTCGATCGATCGGCGCGATGGCCGAGAGTCGCGCCGGCTCGACGCCCTTGAGGCTGACCGGCAACGTCTGCTCTCCACGCGTCACGAGTCCCGTACCGACGATGTTGTAGGACACACCCGTCACACCAGGAAGCGTCTCGATGATGCGCTCGACGCTGCGCCACTGTTTGATTTGTTCGCGACGTTCGAGGGCCACTTGCGAGACGACAAGTCGCTCTGTGCCTTCTGGAGCGGGGGCGATGGCAGGCCTCGGTGTCGCCGGCTCGATGGTGACATGCGACGAACTACCGACGACTCGATCGATCTGGAACTCGGCGAGTCCGTTGATGAGTGCTGCGTTGAACGTGAAAACCGTCACGGCGATCGCCACACCGCCGATGAGCAGCGCGGATTGCAGTCGGTTCGATGTGAGGTAGCGCAAGGCGACCTTCAGATCGAAACGCATGGAGATTCCAATTGGCATGGTGGGATGACTCCGTGGATCAAAGCGACTTGCGCGCTTCGGATCCTCGTGGGCGCTCGCCTGCCGGAATGGAAGAAATGTCCGTCGTCGGAACCACGCGCTCTCCGATGAGATCGGGGCGCGGACTCGCGAGCACCTGCTGACCGGGCTGCAACCCAGCGAGCACGATCACTCGTTCGCTCGGCCACTCCATGAAACTCACGGGCTGCGGAACGACGCGTCCGTCCTTCACCAGGAGCACTCGCGCCTCACCGTCGCGACCGAGGATGGCGCTACGCGATACCGTGACGGCGCTCTCTCGACGCTCGACGATGATGTTCACGTCGGCGGTAAGGCCCGAGCGTAGACCTTCGATCTGCTGATCGAGTTTCAGTTTCACGCGAGCGCCGCCCGTTCGCGGGTCGACCTTGGGCGACACGTAATAGAGCGTGGCGCTGATCGGCTTCGGCTGTCCGGTGACCAGGATGTCGGCTTTGAGGCCATCGCGAATCTCGGGGAGGTAGCGTTCGTCGACATCGGCCTCGACCTCCACGTCGGAAAGCGGCGCGATTTCATAGATGACCGTGGCGGCACTGACGACTTGACCCGGATCGATCGGGCGCGACAGCACGACTCCGGAGACAGGCGAGACGATGGTGTTGTCGCTCAGACGGCTGGCGACCTCTCTGCGAGTGGCCGCAAGACCCTCCAAGGAAACTTTGGCTTGATCGAGTTCGAATTTCGCCGAGTCGAATTCTTTTACCGTAGCGAGGCCTTGAGCGCGGAGCTGCTCGAGGCGGCGGAAGTTCCGCTCGGCTTCGGCGACGGCACGTTGCTGGAGCGTGATCTTCGACAAGACTTCGTCGACGGCCGCGCGCGGCGCTTCGGAGTCGAGCTGGGCGATCACCTCGCCAGCTTTGACGGAATCGCCTTCTTCTTTGGTGAGACGAACGATCTGACCCGGCGACTTCGGGACGATGTTGACCGTCACTTGAGGACGAGTGCGGCCGGAGATCGCGAGCACGCGCTCGGCCGGTCCCTGTCGGGCCTCGATGACGCCCACGGGGGTCGGCCGCGAATTACGGAAAACGACGAAGGCCACGAGGGCGATCGCCAAAGCGGCGATCACGGGCCATCGATAACGCGAGAAAAAGCCGGGTTGAGGTTCATCGAACGCCATAGAGAAACCGATCCTTGGTCCACCCGAAAATCAGGGTTGAAATATATTAAACCATCTGGTCTAATTTATCCAACTTGATTGAGGGCGCTGCAATGGCCAGACCTGCCGGAGCTCGTAACGTTCAATTCGACCAGCGTCGTAACGCCTTGATTTCAAAGGCTCAAGAGCGGCTTGCCCTGCAAACCGGGGAGCCTCCGAGCTTTCGCGAGCTCGCTCTGGCGGCCGGGGTCAGCGTCGCCACCCTCCGTCACTATTTCGGGACTCGAGAGGCGCTCATCAAGTCCGTTTTTGCGCACCACGTGAAGGCCGGCGAGCGGCATTTGCAGCGCACCCGGGAAATCGACGACACGGAGGTCGACCTCGAGTCTTCGCTCAAAGACTTCCTGACCCGCATCGTTCGAGGTTGGACCGAGGGCGTCATCGGATCACTGCATCGAATCGGGCTCGCGGAAGGCCTGAGACACCCCGGGACCGCACTCGATTACCTGCAAGACGTGCTCGAGCCCACCCTCCAAGCCCTCGAGACCCGACTCACGTCCTACGTTTCCCGAGGCGCGATCGTCGAGGGCGACATGCGCCATGCCGCCCTCATGCTGCTCTCGCCGCTACTGCTCGCCTTGCTGCACCAGCACGATCTCAAGGGTGCTCGCTGTCGTCCGCTCTCGCTGCCGACGCTGATCGACGAACACGTCAAAGTATTTATGCGCGCCTATCGGCGCGATGGTCACCAGGTATAGCGAACCCGGTACCGCACCGTCGTCTCACCGTCTTTCGAGAGCTTGGCGACGAACTGGATCTGGCGGGCGTCGAGCTTCGTCGACTCCTGACTCTGCTTGATGATCTTCCACTGGGCCGTGCGAAAGAGAGGCTCGACGATCATCACCTCGACTGCTTCGTTCTTGCGGTTGCGAACCGTCAGCTCGATCTCCTCTTCGAGCCAACGGGCGCGACTATCGATCGCGAAATCCACCTGACGTCGCTCGCCCACGACATCGAATGCCGCGCCAAGCTTGATGCGCACGCGCTCGTCACGCGGCGTGTGATCGATTCGATCCTCGCCGATGAATTCGAGACTGCCATCCGCCTCGTCGAGTTGTGACACTCGGATCCGTCCCGCCGGAAGCGGAACACCGAGTCCATTACTGCGATCGTTTTTGAATTCAAGGAAAACATCGACGGCGCGACTCGAGGACGCACCGAAATCGCGATCGAGAAAGAGCCCACCGAATCCTACTTCGGTACTTCGATACACCAATGATTTTCTGGCGGGAATCTGTCGCACTTGTTCGAAGAGCTCGATCTGTCGAGTCGAGTTGTCCGGAAGATCGGTACGCCGCCCCAGCGTGTAGAGGTGATATTCGGAAAACGACTTCTCCGAAAACCCCGCTTCATCGGTCTCGCTCGTGACCATCGCCGCCGTCGCAATCGATCGTAGACGGTTTTGGGGCGCTGTACGCTGCACGTCACCAGCGACGAGCTTCAGCCGCGCATCGCGGTACGATGCGCCGGAAAGATTGACGATGCTGACCCACGCCGACAAATCGAGCGTACCGCTGTTGGCATCACGCCCCGGCTTGAAGACGAGATTGTAGTCGGACCACCAGGTGATGCCGCCCGTCTCGTACGACACCCGCGTCCGATGCTTTCCGGCGCGAGCTGAATTGAGCGTCCACTCGAGCGTCGGCTTGGTGATGAGCCCACCTGGAAGCTCGGTGAAGCGGATCGCCGAGTGGTCTTTAAGAGATGAGATCGTGCCGTCTGCCGCGCGCAAGACGAGGCCATCACTCGCCGAGAGCAGGGTTCCTGACGTCGTGCTGAGTTGCCCACCCTGCATACGCTCGACCGTCACCAATCGGCCGATGTACTTTTCGATGAGTTTTCTGGAGTTGACGAGATCGAACTGAAAGCTTTGCTCGAGAACCCGAGTCGATGGATCGGTGAGAGATACGAAATTGACCGTGGTCGGGTCGATGAACGCCGCAACGTCCGTAAATCTTTGTTGCGAACGTCCTGCGGGAAGATCCAGTTCGCGCTCATCGCGAACGATGGCAAATCCGGGCACGGCACGACCCATGAGGGTGCTCGATCCGTTGACGGGTCGATACAGCTC
>JBIJCL010000202.1:0-4184 GCA_044344725.1 Steroidobacteraceae bacterium
CGCGATGAACTGATCGATCGATGCGACCTTGGTGTTCGTTTCTCCGTTTGCGCGCAATACATTGAGACGCAGATCGACGGCGAGCGCGTGCGCATCCAGTCCTTCGAGTCCCGCCAGAGTGCTTGCCGTAGGGCCGAGGTCAAGCAATCCCGCAGGCGAAAGTTCTTGCACCGTGATTCGACGCTGGAAGTCGGCGAGGGACAGTCCACTGTAGGCTCGAGCGTAGCCATAGGTAGGCAGAACGTGATTGGTTCCGGAGCAATAATCGCCCATGGGCTCCGGGCTCCAAGGTCCGAGGAATATCGAGCCGGCCGCACGAACGCGCTCGAGCCATCGGCGGGGCGCGTCAATTTGAAGGATGAGGTGCTCTGGTGCGTACTCGTTCGATAGCCGCACTGCCTCTTCGACATCGGCGGTCACGATGATTCGGCTACGGACGAGCGACTGATCGAGAATCGCGCCACGCGAAAGCGTTCGACGGAACTCCAACACCCGTGCGCGAACCTCGTCGGCGAGCGCGCGGCTGGGGGTCAGCAGTATTGATTGGGATAGCGGATCATGCTCGGCCTGCGCGAGTAGATCGGCGGCGACAAACGCGGGATCTGCCGACTCGTCGGCAATGACGAGGACCTCCGAGGGCCCTGCGGGGAGATCGAGCGCGGCGCCAGCCGGATCACCGGCGACGAGTTGCTTCGCGGCAGTCACCCAGGTGGATCCCGGCCCGAATATCTTGTCGACCTTCGGTATGGTGCTCGTCCCGTACGCCATCGCGGCGATCGCTTGAGCGCCTCCGATGGCGAAAATCTCTTCGATGCCGCACAACCTGGCGGTGGCGAGGATGATCGGATCGATGCGTCCAGCCTGGGTGCCTGGCGAGCACATCACGCGCCGTTCGCAGCCCGCGATGGCGGCAGGGATCGCCGACATGATCAACGCCGAAGGTAACGGTGCGCTTCCTCCGGGGACGTAGAGCCCCACGGAGTCGATGGGTCGGACGATGCGTTCGCAGCGAACCCCCATAGAGGTTTCGATCGATAAGGGCGGAACGAGTTGCGCCGAATGAAAGCGTCTCACGTTGTCGATTGCACGGCGCAGCGCGGCAAGCGCATTTGCGCCGACCATTTCGACTGCTGCGTCGATCTCGATTTTCGGCACCCGAAGATTGACCGGTGCTCCGCCATCGAAACGCCGCGCATAGTCGAGTACTGCGGAGTCACCTTCGACTTTGACTCGTGCGATGGTCTCGCGGACGAGCGCCACCACGGTTTCGCGATCGTCTGCCTCGGGCCGCGACAAGACTTCGCGGCGCGCCGATTCATCCAGCCTCGAGTACTCGAAAATCGGAAGCATCATGCGAGCATTTTTTCGACAGGCAGGACGAGCAACGAACTTGCGCCCGCGGCCTTGAGCGCCTCGAGTGTCTCCCAGAAGACGTTCTCGCGGCAGACCGCGTGGATCGCGACCTTATCGGCGCTACCCTCGAGCGGCATGATCGTCGGCGACTCGCTGCCCGGCAACAGGCCTCTGATCGCAGGCAAGGCGGTACGTGGAGCGTGCAGCATGATGTATTTGCTTTCGCGTACCTGCTGAACACCGTCGATGCGCATCAGCAGACGTTCGACCCAGTCCGATTTCTCCTTGGGGAGGTCGACGGGCGTACGGACGAGCACCGCATGGCTCTGGAGCAATACTTCGACTTCTCGCAATCGATTGGCCTCGAGCGTTGAGCCCGTCGAGACGAGATCGCAAATGGCATCCGCTCTTCCAAGGCGCGGCGCGATTTCCACGGCACCGGAGAGCGTCACGATCTCGGCGCGGATGTTGCGATCCGATAGCCACTTGGCAAGCACATGGGGATAGGTGGTTGCGACGCGAAGTCCCTGGAGGGTGGCCGGACCATTCCAGGGGAAATCTTCGGGCACCGCAATGGACAGTCGACATCTGCCGAAATCGAGCGAGCGGAGGATTTCGAAACGTGCGGGAGCGCCTTTGGCAGCGAGTTCGAGTCGCTTTTCTTCGACCACGTTGAGGCCGACGAGTCCGAGATCGCAGACGTCCTCTTCCACGAGATCGGGGATGTCGTCGTCTCGGACGAAGAGCAGGTCGAGGGGCATGTTCTCGCCGAAGCCGAGAAGTTGATCTTTGGCTCGAGAGAATTTCAGGCCGCAGCGGATCAGCAGGTCGGCTGACTGTTCGGTCAGGCGCCCCGACTTCTGGACGGCAAGTTTCAGACGCAATGGTTTGTCCATGATGATTCTCTCAGCGGCTCGCCGCATTCGCAGACTTGGTGTTGGCAAGTCTTCGGGCCGCCACGTCGTATCCGCCATTGCCCGAGCCCAGATACCGAGCGACTCGCGTGATCGTGGTGACGCTGACGCCCGTCAACTTGTTGATTTCCCGATAGGGCAGGCTTCGTTCGAGGAGTTCCACCACAGCCCATCGATCGGACATCGCCTGCAACTCGGCCGGTGTGCATAGATCCCTGAAAAACGCGCGGCACTCTTCGACGGACCGGAGGGTCAGGATGGCCTGATACAAATTTCGCTCAGCCTTGGCTTCTTGCCGTGGTGATTGACGGGTGTGGGGTTTCATGAGAGTCACCGACGAGGGGTTTAACGTACTAACGTTTTAATACGTTAAAACATTGTAGCGATTTTGGCAATCGGAGCGTTGACTGTGAGCTTCGTCGCGGCGTACCATTCCGCCGCTTATCGAGACCGGCTGAGGGAAAGGCCCTGAGACGCCGGGGCAACCGCCAGAGCCCGCCCGCTCTGGGCAAGGTGCCAACTCCGCGCGACTCCCTGAGGGAGGCGTCAGATGAGCGGTTTTGAGGCCTACATGACGTCTTCCACCGAGCAAAATCCGGGTCCGAGGAGTTCCGCTGCCGAGAACGGGAGCGGTCCATCGATTTGCCGTGAGGGTCTGTTGCGCGTCGAGACGCCGCTCCGGCTCTATCACGGGGGTACGATCGACTCGCTCCAGATCGGCTGGCGCCTGACCGGTCCTGAGGGGGCTCCGCTCGTCGTGCTCCAGGGTGGCATTTCCGCTCACCGACGTGTCGTCGCGGCAGGGGATGAGCAAAAGAATTCGGGCTGGTGGTCCGAGGTCGTCGGCACTGGGCTTGCGTTGCCTGCCGAGAGATATCGGATCCTGTCCTTCGATTACCTGGGCGGCAGTGGCGATACCACCGGACCTCGCCCTGGGCATTCTTTCCCTTCGGTATCGACGTACGATCAGGCGCAGGTTCTCCTGCACGTTCTCGATCATCTGCGACTCGAGCAGTTGGATGCGATCGTCGGCGCTTCGTATGGCGGTATGGTCGGTTTGGCGTTCGCAGAGCGACACCCTGATCGCGTGGCCAAACTCATCGTCATCAGTGCTGCCGATCGAACGAGTCCGATGTCGACAGCGTGGCGCAGTGTTCAGCGTCGTGTAGTTCGTTTTGGGATCGACGTCGGCGAGCCCGCGAGGGGGCTCGAACTTGCTCGTGCGCTTGCGATGGCGACTTATCGCAGCGCCGAAGAGTTTTCGGAGCGATTCGACCGGACTCCGCAGCAGCGGGACGGACGATTCATTTTTCCTGTCGAGGACTACCTCATGGCGCGGGGCGCTGACTATGCGCAGCGTTATCAACCAGATTCCTTCCTGACGCTCTCCGAGTCGATCGACCTGCATCGCATCGATGTCGATCGAGTCATCGTGCCGGTGACCGCAATCGCCGTACAACAAGATCAGCTCGTCCCGATCGCCGACATGCGTGCGATGTGTGCGCGATTACCCAAGGCGCGTCTGCACGAAATCTCGTCGGTGTTCGGGCACGACGCGTTTTTGAAAGAGTCCGACACCCTCGGGAAACTTTTTGCTTCCGAACTACCGGCGACCCCCTGATGCAGCTCGACCCTGACGCAGCTCGATGCTGACGCACTTAGAGAGATGAATACACCATGACCCAGAATAAAGACCCCAGAACGAATGCGGTGCGTGCCGGGCTCGAGACGGACCTGACCACGGGGGCCGTCGTGCCGCCTATCCACCTGAGCTCGACCTACGCGTTCCCGAAGTTTGGGGAAAAGGGTCGTTACGATTACTCCCGTTCAGGTAATCCCACCCGCGATCTGCTGGCCGAGGCGTTGAACGGTCTGGAAGGGGGGCAGGGTACGGTCGTCACAGGCTCCGGGATGGGC
>JBIJCL010000203.1:0-4173 GCA_044344725.1 Steroidobacteraceae bacterium
GGTCCTCGATGCCGATGCGCTCAACCTGCTCGCCGAACAGCCCCAGCTGACTTTGCCAAATCGATGTGTGCTGACGCCGCACCCCGGAGAGGCGGCTCGACTGCTGGGGTGGTCGAGCGCCGAGGTGCAGCGCGATCGCCTGCGATCGATCAAAGAATTACAACGTCGCTATGCCGCGACGATCGTGTTGAAAGGTGCGGGCACTCTGGTGTCCGACGACATCCCCTGGCTCTGTGATCGCGGGACGCCGGCCATGGCGGCGCCCGGAATGGGCGATGTCCTCACCGGTGTGGTCGCGGCCTTGCTGGGCCAAGGCTTGTCGACCGTGCAGGCCGCAAGTTTGGGTGTGCTCTGGCACGCTTTGGCGGGCGAGGCGGCTGCAGCGGGCGCCGATCGGGGCGTGCTCGCGGGCGAGGTGGCGCAGTGTCTTCCGGGCGTGCTCGCATCATGATCTCGATCTTGTCGCCGGACGACGCCGCGACACGCGCCCTCGGGGCGGCGCTCGCGCGGACCTTGCCACCGCCACCGTCGCGCGCTTTGCGCGTTTTTTTGAAAGGGGATCTTGGCGCGGGCAAAACGACGCTCGTCCGCGGTCTGTTGCAGGCGCTCGGCGAGACCCGAGTCGTGAAAAGTCCGACCTACAGTCTGCTCGAGACCTACGAGCGCGATCCGTGGCTCGTAGTGCATCTCGATCTGTACCGCCTCGCAGAGCCGCGCGACCTCTTCTCGCTCGGTCTGTCCGATCACGACCAGGCCGGAGCGCTTTGGCTCATCGAGTGGCCCGAGCGAGGCGAGGGCGTGTTGCCGCAGCCGGACCTCGAGGTCGTGCTCGAGGGCGCGACTTCGGGACATCGTCTTCGATTGAGCGGGCGAACTGCGGAGGGCGAGACGTGGTTGGAAAAGGTCTCAATGGAACCTGAGTTTTCCTCCGCAGAGCATTGATTTTTGTTGAAATATTGACCTCGTTCCGCGTACTCTTTCGCGTCATGGCACGTCATTTCGGGTGGTCTGAAACCCGCGCACTTCGTTCGTTTTTCCTGTTGACCCTGCTCGCGGGGTTCGCCCTCTTTTCGGCCGGTATGGCAAACGCCTCCGGGAAGACCCTTCGCGACCTGCGTATCGAGTCGCCAACGGGGACCGAGGCGATGCGGGTTGTCATCGAAGTCGAAGCCGATACGGTTCCCAAATTCTTTGTGCTCGAGCGTCCCTTGCGGGCCGTGGTCGACTTGCCGGCCACCCGCAAGCCGCCGGCGCTTCGGATGCCGGCTGCCCAGGGCGCGGTGCGAACGGTGCGCGCGGGTCCCCAAGCGGATGGTTCGTTGCGCCTCGTGCTCGATCTCGCCGCCGACGCGCGCGTGAGTTGGATCGGCGGTGACGCCGCGGCTCGCCGTTTCGTTTTGGAGGTCGCTCGCGGCGCCTCGTCACCTGCAGCCGTACCGGCTGTGGCGACGGCTTCGACCCGGGCGATGGCATCGACTGGGACGATAGCTTCGACAGGGACGACGGCTTCGACTGGGGCGACGGCTCCCGTCGCTTCGTCATCGGCGCAGAGCGTCGTGGGCCTCGCAACGAGCGCGCCCGCGCCGGAGGCCTCGATCAAGCCGATCAAGGCCGAGCATTCTCCCGTGGGCGGGCGTGATGTCATCGTCGCCGTGGATGCCGGTCACGGCGGGCAAGATCCTGGCGCGATCGGTCGTGCAGGTACTCGAGAGAAGGACGTGGTGCTCGACATCTCGAAAGAACTCGCCGAGCGGATCAATCGCGAGCCTGGGATGCGAGCCATCCTGACTCGCGACGGCGATTACTTCCTCACGCTGCGTCAAAGAATTCGACGCGCGCGCGAGGCGGGAGCAGAGCTCTTTGTCTCCGTCCATGCCGATGCCGTACGCGACCCTTCGGTCTCCGGATCCTCGGTCTACGTGCTGTCGCTCAAAGGAGCAACCGACGAACAGGCTAGGTTACTCGCCGATCGTGAAAACGCCGCCGATCTCGCAGGTGGGGTATCGCTCGATGACAAAGACCCCGTGATCGCCTCGGTGCTCGTCGATCTCGCCCAGTCGGCGCAGATCAGTCAGAGCATGGTGGCAGCCGAGCGCGTGCTGCGATCACTGTCGCGGGTCAACGAGGTTCGCAAGCCCTTGGTGCAGCAGGCCGGGTTCGTCGTACTCAAAAGTCCTGACATTCCCTCGATGCTCGTCGAGACGGCGTTCATCTCGAGTCCCGCGGACGAGCGCCTGCTCAACAAGCCGGAGCGACGAAAGGATCTTGCCGAAGCGATCTTCGATGGCGTGAAGCAGTTCTTCGTCGATCATCCGCCCGATGGATCGCGTTTCGCAAAAGCTCGCGAGTCGGGGCGTACGGTGGTCGCGACGGCCGCCGACAGCGCGCCCGCCCGTTCCGGCAAGCTCTGAAGTCGTCGCGTGCCGATCCGTCTGTTGTCGAGTGCGCTCGTCGATCAGATCGCTGCGGGCGAGGTCGTCGAGCGACCGGCCTCTCTCGTCAAAGAACTCGTCGAGAACGCGATCGATGCAGGGGCGCGTTCGATCGATATCGATATCGAGGCAGGGGGAGTCCGACTCGTTCGGATTCTCGACGACGGCCAGGGTATTCCCGAGGCTGAGCTTCCGCTTGCCGTGCAACGGCACGCCACGAGCAAGATCGGCAATCTCGATGACCTGGCCGCCATTCGAACTTTGGGATTTCGTGGGGAAGCGCTGCCCTCGATCGGATCCGTCGCGAGACTGCGGATCGCCACGCGCGCCGTCGGATCGTCTCAGGGCGCAGAGGTTCGCGTCGAGGGGGGTGAAGTTTCTGCGGTCGCACCGTCTCCGCAACCGCGTGGCACCTTGGTCGAGGTCAGAGATCTCTTCTACAACGTGCCGGCCCGGCGAAAGTTCGTGCGCACCGAGAGCACCGAGCTTGGTCATATCGCCCGACTCGTCGAGCGCTTCGCGCTCGCGCGTTTCGACGTAGCGTTCAGATTGCGTCACGAAGGGCGCACGCTGCTCGACGCGCCGCTCGCGACGACCCCCGAGGCGCAGCGAGCCCGCATTGCCTCGATCATGGGTGAAGCGTTCATCGCCGAAGCCCTGCCGTTCGAGCGACAGTCGGGATCGGTCACGTTCTGGGGCTGGCTCGGTCAACCGCACGCCGCTCGGGCTGCGAGCGATCAACAATTTGCTTACGTCAACGGACGTGCCGTACGCGATCGCATGCTCGCCGGTGCGGTACGTCTCGGTTACCGCGACGTGCTCTATCACGGCCGACAGCCCGCCTATCTCGTCTACCTCGAGCTCGATCCTCAGTGGGTCGACGTCAACGCTCATCCTCAAAAATTGGAAGTCCGGTTTCGTGATGTGCGCCAGATCCACGACTTCGTGTTTCGCACGGTGCACGAGGCACTCGGCGTCGGAGCCGGCGCGGCAGCGCCGACGGCGCGCACGACGACCCTCGGGGTCGATGCGTTCCAGTCGGGTTTCGATCTCGCCGCCGGTTCGGGCGAATCGATCGGCGTGATGCCGGCTGAGGTCGCGGAGCCGGCGCTCGCTCCGTCATCGGGCTCGACGCCGAGCGCGCCAGGGTCGCTCGGCACCGCGCTCGCCCAGCTTCACGGCACCTATATCCTTGCGCAAAGCGATTCGGGATTGATCTTGGTCGATGCTCATGCGGCCCACGAGCGGGTGCTCTACGAGCGGATGAAACGGGACTTCGGTGAATCGCCTGCGGTGCAGCGCTTGCTCGAGCCGCGCGTCGTCGAAGTGGCGGCGCACGAGAGCGAAAGCTTCGCGGCGCATGCAGAGGATTTCGCCCGCGCGGGATTCGAAATCGACGTGATCGGTCCGGGGCGCTTGGCCGTACGCTCTGTTCCCGCCTTGCTCGCTCAGGTGGATCCGACGCCTCTGGTGCGCGAAGTGCTCAAAGATTTACGGGATGACCGCGGCAGTCACCACCTCGAGGCGGCTGCGCATGTGCTGCTCGGCAACATCGCGTGCCGCAGTGCTATTCGCGCCAACCGCAAACTGACCTTGCCCGAAATGAATGCCTTGCTGCGCGACATGGAAAACACCGAGCGCGCAGGGCAGTGCAACCATGGGCGCCCGACCTGGACGGTGCTCAGCCTGGAGCAGCTCGACCAATTGTTCTTGCGCGGACGATGAACGCGCCGGCGATGAA
>JBIJCL010000204.1:0-4172 GCA_044344725.1 Steroidobacteraceae bacterium
GAGCTGATGATGAAGCTTTCCCGAGGTAGGCGTGTCGTTCATCAACGCATCGACTTTCTGCCTAAGGGTGCGCCCCGCATTCATCCGTTTGAATTCGTGGAGAGACGGCCCGAGCTCGCGGAGAATCTTGAGCAGGCGAAGGAGGCGAACCGCTCGAAGCGCCCGAAGATCGAGGGTCATCAGTCCGAAGAACTGCAGCCAATAGGGAGCAATCACCACGAGATCGATCAAAGCTAAAGGAGTTTTCGCAAATCGTAGCGAGGCGAATTTCTTGCCTTGATAACGAGGGTCACCGCCGGCGGCGTACAACCTCAGTGCATATTCGAGCGTGAAGAAATAAAGCGAAATCTCATCGAATAAACCGAATAGACCTTGGTGCTGCTCGTACCAAGGGAGTCGCTCCAGCACCAGGGCGAGAACGTTTGCGACGATCAGCCAGACGATGAACTTTTCGAGATGTCGTGCAAACGGATGACCATGCTCGACATCAAACAGGTTGCGAAAGACAGCCTCACGCATCGAACGGCTATCGGTCATACCAAGCCCCCGCGAGACATTTATGGCTCGCTATACTTTTTATTTTTGAAGTCTGTGGATTGTATGAAGTTGCGATTCGTCCGACGGACTGAATCTTCTTTCAGACTTTTTGGTCGACGATAATGCCGGTCAGGCGCTCGATGTTTCGAGAGACCTGCAACGCAGATTCAGGGGGAATCTGACGAATGGTGTCGCCGGTTTCGCGATCCTTCACTTGCACGATCACGGCGTTTGTCGACTCGTCGACCGAAATGTCGATCGATGCACCACGGTCGGCGAGCCGCTCGTTCGCCATCTCGACGGATTCACGAAAACTCTCGCGAAGGGTTTCGAGGGTCGGTGTAGGAGAATTGGTGTCGTCGCCGCGGGGCTCGCTCGAGGGCCGCTGAACCTTGGACGCATCGGCTGCCGCCTTCAGGCGCGCTGCCGAAGCCGATGCCTCGACAGGCCCAGCTCGACCGATGTCAGATGAGATTTCGGGCATGGCGCGCACTACGTCCATGCCGGGAAAATAGCCCCAAGTCTGCAGTTTTGTCTACTGCCCTGCGGCCATGTCTAAGCCAAGCGTGTGTGCCGGTCAGTCCTTTCCGCTCTTCGATTGGCGACGCCAAAAGAATCCGAGGACGAGCGCACTGATGATCGTCACGCCCGCCGCGAGGCCAAAATCCGAAAGCCCGTTGATCTGCGCGATGTAAGCATAGGTCGCCGTGCTCAGGATGAGCACGAGCGACAAGAGAGCCTGAACCGACGAGCGTTTTCTCATATAAATATGTGGTGTGTGTCGAATGCAGAAAGTAGACGCCCCCATCCGGCGTCAATCACTCAACACCACTTGAGCACCCCCGACTTTCGGGGCGGCGAGATACGTGATTCGAGCATCGACGGTCTGCCCCCCATCGAACGCGACGTCGAACCGGACGTCAGCGCGACATCGACGGGTAGCGACGAGATCATCCTTGAAAAGAGTCTCGAACGCGTTCGCCTTGGCCGTCACGTGGGTCTCGGCCCACGCGTTGCATACCGCCACACACGCTGTCGTATGCCCGTCGGAGTCTTTCGGACACTGCGGCGCGACTTGGGGAATTCTTCCGTAGAGACGAGAGGCGCATTGACCGGCAAGGTCGGTGACGACATCGCGCTTGGCGAGCTCGAGCATCTTGTCGACCACCTCGGAATCCTCGCAAGCCACTTCGCGACTGCACCCGGTCAAAAACAACAGGGCGACTGCGCAGGCGCCGGCCAGTCGCAGCGTCCAAGTCGGTCTCAAAACATGCGATTTCGCAGTAGGCGAAGTAAAAATCATGCCGCCACTCCTGCCTCTATCCAATGGAGGCGATTTGGAACGATATGCCACGGAAAATAGTGCCTCAAAACACCCGCGGGCAACACAGCGTCCGTACCGTGATCCATCCATTCGCCGCCGAGCCCCAACCTCTGCAGCATCGGTGCATCCATTTTCTCGAGACTCGTGAATGCGTTGGCTCCGATCGTCGTACCGTCCGGAATCCGTGCGGAGTAACGATCGTGAAAAGACGCCCAGCGCCTTCCGGCAAGCCACTGCGGCAACTCGCCGAGACGCACCTCGTAATCCTCACGCTCGAGCGCTAACTGCCCGAGTACGTTACAGAAGAGGATGGCCGCATCGCCCTCGGCAGACAACACCTTCGGCAGGCAATCGACGAAATCCCCCTGTATCCACTCCATGAGCGTTCCAACCCGTCGAAGCCTTCGACCATGCCGTAGCGCAAAAAATAGCGGTGCCGAGGTATCGAGATCGATGAGGGTGAGTCGACTGAAACGACAGAGAAACGAGTCCGGTAAAAACCAACCGGCGCTCGGGCCCACGATGATCAGTTGCGACGTCTCCGGGTTCCAAGCTTGCAGAAATGCGCCGAGCGACTCCCGAAACGGATCATGCAAGCGACGATGCCGGAGAGCACGAAAGTGCCATTGCAAACCTCCGCTTCGGCGCAGCAGGCCTGGCAGGGCGCGGTATTGATCGTGACCCAGTGACATTCTCAGGCAAGATATAAGGCGTTTGGATAAGGAAGCAACCCAAGATGAATTCCCTCTCGCGCATGCAGATCAAACCCTACTTGGCTCGAACCCTGATGATCGCCGCGCTGGCGATCACGTGTGGACCTTGGAATGCGGCGGCGGCTACCGAGCGAGGGACGCCGAAGTCGAAGACCTCGTCGGGAGGTCCCTGCGTGATGGCGACCGACCAAGCCGTAGCCGATCTCTTCCGCGCCTGGAACCTGGCACTGGCCTCGAAAGACTCGGCCAAAGTCGCGGCCTTGTACTGGTCTAACGCCGTGCTGCTGCCGACCGTCTCGAACATCCCGCGGACCGATACGGCATCGATCACCGAATACTTTGATCATTTCCTGCAGAAGTCTCCGCGCGGGACGATCGTTCGTCGTATGACCCAGCACTATTGTGGAGTCTCGGTCGATTCGGGGCTTTACGAATTCTCGGTGATGGATTCGGCGGGTAACGCCTCGACCGTCGCCGCGCGCTATACCTTCGTTTATTCCTATCGCGACGGCGCCTGGAAGATTCAGCACCATCACTCCTCAGCCATGCCGGAACCGGTCGCGAAAACACCGGAGACCGGCGCCGCAGCGCATACCGACGCGCACACCGACGCGCATACCGAGGCGCCCTCAGAAGCAGGCGCCGCGGCGATGCTTCGTATCGAGCTCGAGTCCGCAAGTCGAACGCCATCTTCCAAGCTGACTGCAGAGCAGCGGCGCAAGGTGGGTCGCGAGACGGTGGGCCTCAAAGTTTGCGCCACCTCGCAGGAGAGCAATCGCTCCTTCGAGGTTTCGGATCCTGCGCCCTACCCCGAGGTCAATGAGGCGGCGGTCGCCTGGGCCAAAGAAGCGACGTGGTCTGTCACGGGCGCGCCGACCCCCGAGACACCCGCCTGTGCCCAGATCGTCGTCCGTTTTACAGGCACCGGCGATTGATCAATCGAGCGAATTGAACTCGCGCGGCAGACGATAGGTTTTTTTGAATTCGGCCACGATCGCCTTCGCACGTTGTTGCTGCTCCGGCGTCATCGTGCGCTCGACGACCAAAAGATTCTTGTCGACGGTCGTCACGAAGTCCTTCTCCCATCCTCCCGCCGACGCAAGCGACGTGGACATCCAGACGTAGGCCTTCAAGGAATTCGGCTGAACTCCCTTGCCGTAGGCGTACCGCAGACCGATCTCCGCACGTGCCCGAGGATTCCCGCGTTGCGCAGCCGTCAAGTACCAGCGACTCGCCAGTCGCTCGTTTTGCTTGACGCAAAGACCGCGCGCGTAGAGTTCTGCCAGCCCGAAAGGCGAAGTCGAGTCGCCCGACTTCTCGCTCGCCAACCAGGCCTCGCGGGCCTCGCAATACTGCCCGGTGCGAAACAGATCAAACCCTCGAATGAACTGTGCGTGGGCAGCCGCCGACCACGAGAGCACCGCGAGCATGACGACGAGCCCTACCGGGTAGCGAGAGTCACGAGTCATTGTGCAGGTTTCGCTCCGTCGCGATAGAGCACGGTGATACTGATTCGGCGATTGCGAGGGTCAGCGGGATTGTCTGCGTTGACCGGCTGCGAATCGGCGACACCCTCGATACGCGAAAAACGCGAATCG
>JBIJCL010000206.1:0-4160 GCA_044344725.1 Steroidobacteraceae bacterium
TGAAGTTTTGGTACTCGCCGTCGACGCACTCTTCCATGACGCGACGCAGCAAACCGAGGTTGTCCTTCGCGAGCAAAGGATCCCAACGTGAACCCCAGAGTACCTTGATGACATTCCAGCCCGCGCCGAGGAAGGCCGCTTCGAGTTCCTGGATGATCTTGCCGTTGCCGCGAACGGGTCCGTCGAGACGCTGCAGATTGCAGTTGATGACGAAGACGAGATTGTCGAGCTTCTCGCGCACAGGCATGGTCAGCGCGCCCATCGACTCGGGCTCGTCCATTTCACCGTCGCCGAGGAAGGCCCAGATCTTGCGATCAGAGGGCGTCACGAGTCCGCGATGCTCGAGGTAACGCTGGAAGCGGGCCTGGAAGATCGCCTGCATCGGACCGAGCCCCATCGACACCGTGGGGAACTGCCAGAAGTCCGGCATGAGCCAAGGATGCGGATAAGACGACAGACCATCGCCTGCGACTTCTTGCCTGAAGTGGCGTAGCTGATCTTCGGTCAAGCGCCCTTCGAGATAGGCCCGCGCATAGATGCCCGGTGAGGCATGCCCCTGAACGAACACCATGTCTCCCGGATGTTCGCTCGTTGGCGCTCGCCAGAAATGATTGAAGCCCACCTCGTACAAGGTGGCGGCCGACGCATACGTTGCGATGTGACCGCCGTACTCTGACGAGATCCGATTCGCCTGCACGACCATCGCCATCGCATTCCAACGGATGTACGCCTCGATGCGTCGCTCGAGCTCGCGGCTACCCGGGTAATCGGGCTGCTGCCCCGTCGAAATGGTGTTGAGGTAGGCGGTGTTCGGCTTGAACGGCAGATAAGCGCCCGATCGACGCGTGTAGTCGATCAGTCGCTCGAGCAAAAAATGGGCGCGCTCCGGACCATGCGCCTTGAGCACGGAGTCGATGGACTCCAGCCACTCCCGGGTTTCGCCCGGATCGATATCGGCCTTCGGACTTTCGGACATACCCCCGTCCTGCTTTCCGTGCTTGTGAAAAACCGTATGTTAACTTGTCGGAGCCGTCTCGGGGGAGCGGTACGCGTGTGCTAGCATCCCCGCCCCCATGACCGTGGAACTCACCCTGCGTCGCCCAGACGATTGGCACGTGCACTTGCGCGACGGCGAGGCACTCACCTCAGTGCTGCCGCACACGGCGAAACAGTTCGCCCGGGCCGTCGTCATGCCCAACCTGAAGCCTCCCGTCACCACGGTCGCGCTCGCCCGGTCGTATCGCGATCGCATTCTCGCCGCCCGGCCGTCGGGCAGCGATTTCGAGCCTTTGATGACGCTGTATCTCTTCGACAAGATGCCCGTCGAAGAAATCGATCGCGCGAAGGCCGCAGGCTTCATCGCCGGTTGCAAATTGTATCCAGCCGGTGCGACCACCCACTCCGATGCCGGCGTCACCGATATCCGACATATCGATGCCGTGCTCGCGCGCATGGCCGATCTTGGCGTCGTGCTGCAAGTGCATGGCGAAGTCACTCACGAGCATGTCGATATTTTCGATCGCGAGGCACGGTTCATCGACGACGTACTCGCGCCGCTCGTCGAGCGACATCCAACGCTCAAAGTGGTGTTCGAGCACATCACCACTCGCGCCGCCGTCGATTTCGTCGTGGGAGCCCGAGCCGGCGTGGCCGCCACCATCACGCCGCAGCACTTGCTCTTCAACCGAAACGAAATCTTTCGCGGCGGCATCCGTCCTCACTTCTACTGCCTGCCAGTCCTCAAGACCGAGCCGGACAGACAATCTTTGATCGAGGCGGCAACGGGTGGAAATCCGCGGTTTTTCCTCGGCACCGACAGCGCGCCGCATACGCGCGGGAGCAAGGAATCCTCTTGTGGCTGCGCCGGTATGTATTCGGCCCACGCGGCGCTCGAGCTTTACGCCGAGGCCTTCGAAGCAGCCGGAGCACTCGACAAATTCGAGGGCTTTGCCTCGCACTTCGGTCCCGATTTTTACGGCATGCCGCGCAACGCCGGCACGATCACCCTACGCCGCGAGGAGTGGTCCGTTCCCGGCGCTTACGCCTTCGCGGGCGATGTCGTGATTCCCATGCGCGCCAACGAAACACTTCGCTGGCGAATGGTCTCCTCGTGAGCACCTCCGTTCCGAGTCTCGCTCGCCGATTCCGCGGCTTTCTTCCTGTCGTCATCGACGTCGAGACCGGCGGACTCAACGCTCCGAAAGACGCGTTGCTCGAGATCGCGGCGGTTCTCATCGAGATCACGCCTGAAGGTTTGCTGACTCGCGGCGAAACGCACTCGTTTCATGTCAAACCCTTCGAAGGGTCGAACATCGAGCCCGCCTCGCTTGCCGTGACGGGCATCGACCCCTTCCATCCTCTGCGTCCGGCCATCGACGAAAAGGATGCGCTGACGCGCATCTTCAAAGAAGTACGTGAAGCCGTGCGCCGACACGGCTGCAAGCGCGCGATTCTCGTCGGGCATAACGCGTCGTTCGATCTCGGGTTTTTGAATGCCGCCGTGGCCCGCACGGAGATCAAGCGCAACCCTTTTCATCCGTTCTCGAGTTTCGATACGGTTACGCTCGCAGGCGCAGCGCTCGGTCAGACGGTGCTCGCCAAGGCGGCACTGGCGATCGGAATCGAGTGGGATTCTTCAGCCGCGCATGCCGCGGCCTACGATGCGGAGCGTACCGCAGACATCTTTTGCAAAGTGTGCAACGACTGCCAGCCGAGTTTTCTGGCCGCGGAGCAGCGTGCGCGAGCAATGGGATGGATCGATGAGCCGAACGGCGACGGCGGCCCCACCTCGCCCGTCGCCGACGAGAATAATCCCTAAAAAATTACGCGAGCGCGCCGGCCTCGCCGAGCAGGGTCTTCAGTTCGCCGTTGTGATACATCTCGAGTGCGATGTCGCAGCCACCGATCAGCTCGCCTTTGACGTAGAGCTGGGGGTAGGTCGGCCAGTTCGAGTATCGCTTGAGCGCCTCGCGCAGCTCGGGATCTTCAAAGATATTGACGTGATGGAATTTTGCGCCGCACGCGCGCAGCGCACCGACAGTCTGCGCCGAAAATCCGCATTGCGGAAAATCGGGAGTGCCCTTCATGAACAGCACGACCGGTGCCGCCTCCAATTGGGCCTTGATTCTTTCGGTGACATCCATCGCGATCAACCTCCTGAAAACGTGCGCTGCGGCTGCTTGCCGACGCGTCGCTGCTCGAGCTCTCGAAGCAGATCCCATTGCTGCTCGGCAGTCATGCGTATCCAGCCCGCGATTTCGTCGCGAGTGCGCAAACACCCGGCACAATGCCCTGAGTGATCGAGCGCACAAACACTGATGCACGGCGACATCGGCCGCGCACGCCGGGCTTCTGAGCCAGCATCCGCCATAAATCCCTTCCTTGGGTTGCCCGAGCAGGGCTAATGCGTTGAATTATGGGGGTTCGTCCCCTATTCTTCAAACCCGATCGATCCTTCACCTGTTGGAGCGTAAATACCAATGAAAAACCCACTCGACAGTGTTGGCGCAACCGTCACACTCGGCGTCCTCTTCTCCATCATCGTGATGGTTCTGCCCGGTACGCCCGGGGGCGAGTTCAACAACCTCGGACTCGGTCGGTGGCTGCACATCGTCACCGGAATTTTCTGGATCGGGCTGCTCTACTACTTCAACGTCGCCCAGATCCCTGCGCTCGCTGCAGCCAACGCCGATCAAGGCGGCCCGGGCGGTGCGGGTATCGTCAAATACGTCGCTCCTCGCGCTTTGCTCTGGTTTCGCTGGATGGCGCTCGCCACCTGGATAACGGGCGGGTGGCTGCTCGGTGGACGCTTCATGGACGCCTTCACGCTGCAGGAAGGCAGCGTGGTCATCGGCATCGGCGCGTGGCTCGGTACGATCATGCTCTTCAACGTGTGGGTGTTGATCTGGCCGAACCAGAAAAAGGTCATCGGCGTCGTGCCTGCCACCGACGAAGAGAAGGCCAAAGCGCGCCGCACGGCCACCCTCACCTCTCGCGTCAACTTCCTGCTGTCCTTCCCCATGCTGCTGTGCATGGGCGGCTCGGCTCACGGTCTGCCGTTTTAAGTTACAACGGCTCCGGCGTGGGGTAGCGGATGACCTTCTGCGGGTTTCCGCGCTCCACGCAGTCCGGTGAGGGCATTCCGGTCACGAGATACCAGC
>JBIJCL010000207.1:0-4158 GCA_044344725.1 Steroidobacteraceae bacterium
CTCAGATCGACAACCTGAAGACGCAGGTCGCCAGCCTCCAGTCGCAAGTCGCTGCCGCCAAGAGCACGGCTGATGCCGCCAACGGCGCTGCCACGAACGCTGCTAATGCCGCCAACGGCGCGCAGTCGACCGCCAATCAGGCGCTCGCCGCTGCTCAGGCCAGCCAGTCCTGCTGCGATGCGACGAACGAGAAGCTCGATCGCATGTTCAAGCGTTCGATCTCCAAGTAATCGACGCTGCCAACAGGCAAAAAAAACGCCGCGCGATGCGCGGCGTTTTTTTTCGTCTCGAAACCAGCCTTTAGAACCTTATTAGGGCCGAACCCCAGGTGAGCCCCCCGCCGAAAGCTTCGAGCAGGATCAAATCGCCCCGCTTGATTCGGCCATCGCGCACGCCGGTATCGAGCGCAAGCGGCACGGAGGCCGCCGAGGTGTTGCCATGGTCGGCGACCGTAACGATCACGCGCTCCATGGGCATATCGAGCTTCTTCGCCGTCGCCTGAATGATTCGAATGTTGGCCTGATGCGGCACGAGCCAATCGATCGCGGATTTATCGAGCCCGTTGGCAGCGAGGGTTTCATCGACGATGGACCCCAACGATTTCACCGCTACCTTAAAGATCTCGTTGCCTGACATTCTGATGAAAGCATCGAGGCGGCCCGACGCATCCCGCGAAAATCCCTTCGAGGGACCTCCCGAGCAATAAAGCAAATCTTTGTAGTTGCCGTCCGTGTGAAGGTGCGTCGAAATGATGCCCGGCTCGTCGGCCGGCTTGAGCACGACCGCACCCGCTCCGTCACCGAACAAAATGGCGGTGCCACGATCTGTCCAGTCGACGATGCGGCTCAGGGTCTCCGCACCGATGACAAGCGCGCATTTAGCATCGCCCAACCGAATGAACTTATCGGCGATTGACATCGCATACATGAAGCCGCTGCACGCGGCCTCGAGACCGATCGCAGGACAGGCGCTACGGATGCCGAGCTTCTGCTGAAGCAACGCCCCGCAATTTGGGAATACGAGATCCGGCGTCGTGGTACCGAAGACGATGAGATCGATCTCGTCGGCCGACGTGCCGGCCGCTTCTAGAGCGCGCAACGCCGCCTGATACGCGAGATCCACCGTCGTCTGACCTTCGGCAGCGATATGCCGCTTACGGATTCCGGTGCGCTCCTGGATCCACTGATCAGAGGTCTCGACCATCTTCTCGAGGTCGGCATTCGTCAGCACCCTCTCTGGCAAATAGCTTCCGGTGCCGGCGATCCACGAGTATTTGAGCATTCCCTGACCCCTGATCAATCGTTCTGGTTCTGTTCGGTCTCGAGCGCCTCGCGCACGTGGTCGACCAGGTTGCGACGCGCGGCCGTCGCGGCGATCGCAATCGCCTGAGCGAGCGCGACCCGATCGGCACTGCCGTGGCTTTTTACCACGATGCGCTTGAGCCCCACCATGACCGCACCGTTATACCGCCGCGGATCGAGCGAGGCCGACACACGGCTGAGAACGGGACGTGCCAGTAACCCGGCGATCTTGCTCGGCCAGTTCGCTGTGAACTCGGCGCGCAGTCGCCCACCGATGAGTCCCGCAACGCCTTCCATGGTTTTGAGTGCCACGTTGCCGGTGAAACCGTCGGTGACCACGACATCGACATCACCGGAAAAAATATCGCCACCTTCAACGAAACCCACGTATTCGAAATCTCGGCGGCTGTGCGATTGGGTCCAGGCCGACAGCAACGTGTGGGCTTCCTGCACGAGATCGTGGCCTTTGGTCTCTTCGACACCGATGTTGAGTAGCCCCACGCGGGGCCGAGTCGTACCGTGCACGTCGCGCGCGACGATCGCACCCATGATCGCGAACTGCTCGAGCTGCAGCGGCGTCGCACGAACGTTCGCACCGAGATCGAGGATGTGGGTGAAGCCGTGTTTGTTGGGCACCGCAGACATGATCGGCGCGCGCTCGACTTCGGCGAGACACTTGAGTACGAAATGTGCGATCGCCGTCAACGCACCCGTGTTGCCTGCGCTGACCGCCGCCTCGGCACGCCCCTCGGCGACCAAGTCGATCGCGATGCGCATGGAGGATTGCTTCTTACGACGGATCGCCTCGCGCGGCGAATCGGTCATGACGATGACTTCGCTCGCCGGCACGATCTCGAATCGCTCGACGATCGAGGGACTTGGCGATGCCTGCGCGAGCAGCGACTCGATCAGCGACGGATCACCGACCAGCAGCAATCGCAGCTCGGCATCCGCCTCGAGCGCGCGCAGCGCCGCGGGAACGCATTCTTGCGCACCGCGGTCGCCGCTCATGACATCGAGCGCGATGACAGTCATGGAGGATCAGCCCCGTAAGGAGCCGGCGGACACGGACGTGCCGCCGCGGACAGGGCTCAGCCCGTCGCTTCTTCGTCGGCCGGCTTCTCGATCACGCGCTTGCCGCGGTAGAAACCATCCGGCGTAATGCGGTGACGGAAGTGCGTCTCGCCCGACTGCGGATCGACCGACAGCGCAGGCGTGGAGAGACGGTCGTGCGAACGGTGCATGCCGCGCTTGGACGGCGTCTTGCGGCTCTTCTGAACTGGCATGTCGGACTCCTAAGAAATCGAAATCAAAACCGGGCGACTCGTCTTCAACTCTTGCGTTTCAGGAGCTCGCCCAGCCCCGCAAACGGCTTTTGCATTCCATCTTCTTCCGTCGGCTCGTCTTCGATCACACCGCATTCGCGCGGATCGTCATGACGCGGCACGAGCGGCACCGCCAACAGGAGCTCCTCTTCGACGAGATCACGCAGTGCGATCTTGCCCTCGGGTGCCAAAGTTGGCTCGATGCCGAGGTCGTTCTCATCGACCCGGGCGGGATCGGTGACGAAACGGACCTGCGAGCGGCCATCGACATCGGTCCATACCGGTTTCAGGCAACGCTGACATCGCAAACCAAGTCGCGCCTCGACCGCCACCTCAGCGACCGGCTGGCCTTGCTCTCTCGCGAACGTGACGCGACATTGAGCGTACCCGTCGGTGCTCGCGAGCGCCGGCGACAAGCGCGGCATTTCGGCGAGCGGCAAATCGAATTCCCGCGACTCACCCACGTCAGCCAGACGCTCGACATCTACAGGTCGGTACCAGTCGGCCGGCATGGGGCGCGTATGATAGGGGCCACCCCCCCTCGAGTCAAAACGATCCTGAGGTAAACCGTTGTTTTCCGTGGCCGAAACCCCTGCGACCGCCCTCTCCCGACCCCTGATCCTGGCTTCGGGCTCGCGCTACCGGCGAGATCTGCTCGCCCGGCTCGGCCTGCCCTTTGATGTGGCGAGTCCCGACGTCGATGAATCCCGCCTGCCGGGAGAACCGGCCGCCGCCCTCGCCGAGCGCCTCGCGCTCGCCAAGGCGAAGGCCATCGCCGAGCGCCATCCCAAGGCTCTCGTCATCGGTTCCGACCAGGTCTGCGCCTTGGGCGAAGAATGCCTCGGCAAGCCGGGCAGCCCCGAAGGTCAAAAAGCCATGCTCGAACGCCTCTCGGGACAGACCGTCGTCTACCACACGGCCGTCGCCGTGGTCGGACTCGAGGCGGGGCTGTGGCTCAGACATCGCGATGAGACCCGCTGCGTCTTTCGCGCCCTCACCCGAGTCGAGATCGACGACTACGTCCGTCGCGAACCCGCCGCCGACTGTGCCGGCGGATTCAAGAGCGAGGGACTCGGGATTTCTTTGTTCGAGCGCATGGAGAGCCTCGACCCGACGGCGATCATCGGCCTGCCGATGATCTTCGTCGCACGGGCCTTGCGCCCCTACGCCCTCGCGTCGACACGCTAGATAGCGCATCGATCACTTGGGCGAGCTCGGGAGGCAGCGGCGCATTCACGCTGAACTCCGTGCCTCGGTCGGGCCATACGAACGACAAGCTCGAGGCATGCAAAAACATGCGCTCCAGACCGTATTTCCGCATTTCTTTGTTGAACTCGAAATCGCCGTATTTCGGATCACCCGCAACCGGATGACCGGCATACGCCGCATGCACGCGGATCTGGTGCGTGCGTCCCGTCAGGATCGACACCTCGAGGAGCGAGGCGATGCGACCGAAACCCTGCACCGGACGAAAATCGCTGGTCGCGCTTTTGCCTGAGGACTGAACCTTCACGGTGCGCTCACCGCCCACG
>JBIJCL010000009.1:0-14863 GCA_044344725.1 Steroidobacteraceae bacterium
ACCGCAAGCGCAGCCCAGCCGATTACCGCAAGGAGACGCGCGGTGACCTGATTCACCAGTAATGCTGCCACTTGGCGCGCTTCACGAAATGCTGGAAGGCGTCGCGCTTGTCCTTCGGCTGATAGTCGAGGTAACCGTTCGGCGCGTAGCGCTCGACATATTGGTCGAGCACCGGCCGGTAGAGATGCAGATGCAAATCTGGAATCCGGTGTTTGGATCGAAACTCCGCGATGGGGATCCGCGCCGACTCGCGCGTTTCGAACGGTCCCGCTTTCGCGAGCACCACGCCGCGCGGACCGAATATCGAAGAACGTCCCGGCCCGCCGTAATTGGCGTCTTCGAAGAAGCCAGGGTTCCGTCCCTGAGTGGCCACGGAATTGTTGGCGATCAGGGTGTAGACGCTGTTGTGGTACGACGTGAGACGCATGTCGTCCCACTCGAAGCCGCCGGTCGCGACGCGGCAGATGATCTCCGCGCCCTTGAACGCCATGCAGCGGAAGAGCTCGGGTTCGAACTGCACGGCCGACATGGCGATGTTGCCGATGTCGGTCCGTTCGACGGGGATCACGGCATCGAGCCCGTACATCTCGACGAACCGGTCGTACACGTCGTAGATCACCGAGGTGTACTGCTCGGCGAAGGGAAACATGCCGCGAACGTTGCGCTGCTTCCAGTGCGAGACCACGCTACCGTCGGGTTTGCACATCACCATGAGATGCAGAATGTGTCCTGGCCAGTTCACCGGGTCTTTGGCGTAGGTACCGAAGACGATGTAGCAGTTGTACTGCTTGGCTTTCTTGGCGACTTCCTCGACTTCCGGACCCGGCACTTCGATCGAGAGCGCGTAATGCTGATCGCGCGTCCAGTTGCTGAACCCCGTGATCGGAAACTCGTGAAAGACCAACAGATCGCAGCGGCCGCCGAAGCCTTGCGCGATATCGATCGATTCCAGGAAGTAATCGAGGTTGCGGCGGAGATCCGGACCTGGGTTGGCACCGTCGACGCCGTTTACCCGTGTCTGGACGACGGCGGCCGTGATGGCCTCTTGCCGAAGGTCGACGACGGGGTAGGTGCCATCGGCACGAACCATCTCGGGGGGCGTGCGGTCGGTCATGGTCGATCTCCTTGGGGCACTCAGGCCGTTCGGCGTTTCAGGTGCACGAGCAGGACGGACACCGCAGCGGGGGTCACGCCCGGCAAGCGCGAGGCCTGACCGAGGGTATCCGGTCGCGCCGCCGCCAGTCGCTGCCGCACCTCGTTCGACAGCCCCGCGACCGTGCTGTAGTCGAGATCCCCGGGCAGGGGGGTCTCCTCGCTTTTGCGATGCCGCTCGATCTCGTCCTGCTGTCGTTCGATGTACCCGGAGTACTTGGCGCGTACCTCGACCTGGAGACGAACCGCCTCGGGCAGCCGGTCGTCGAGGGCGGCGAGGGTGGGCATCGGGTCGGCCGCAGAGAAGGCTGCGCCGATGTCTTCACCCGCAGCGGCTGCGAGGGCGGGGAGCCCGGCGTAGTCCACCTCGGGTCGGCGGAGCAGGTCGAAGGCCGAGACCCCCTTGAAGCGGGTGGTCGACAGCCGTCGAACCTCGGCCTCGGCCGCCTCCCGTTTGCGGCAGAAGAACGTCCAGCGCTCGTCATCGACGAGCCCCATCGAGCGACCGATTTCGGTCAGCCGAAGGTCGGCGTTGTCCTCTCGAAGGAGCAGCCGGTGCTCGGCCCGACTCGTGAACATCCGATAGGGTTCGGGAGCCCCGCGGGTGATCAGATCGTCGACGAGAACACCGAGGTAAGCCTCCGCTCGGGAGGGGGTCCACGGGGTCTCTTCACGCACCTGACGCGCGGCGTTGATACCCGCCACCAGACCCTGGGCGCCGGCTTCTTCGTACCCGGTCGTACCGTTGATCTGACCCGCAAAGAAGAGCCCACCGATGACCTTGGTTTCGAGCCAACCGTGGAGGTCGCGCGGGTCGAAAAAGTCGTACTCGATGGCATAGCCGGGGCGGGTGATATGGGCCCGTTCGAAGCCCCGAATCGAGCGCACGAATTCGACCTGCACATCGTACGGAAGACTGGTCGAAATTCCGTTCGGATAGACCTCGTGGGTCGACAGTCCTTCGGGCTCGACGAACACCTGGTGGGAGCTCTTGTCGGCGAAGCGATGGACCTTGTCTTCGACCGAAGGACAGTAACGCGGACCGACGCCTTCGATCTTTCCGGTGAACATCGGCGAGCGATCGCAGCCCGAGCGTATCAGCTCGTGTGTCCGCTCATTTGTCGCGGTAATGAAACAAGGAATTTGCTCAGGGTGATCATTGGTTCGCCCGAGGAATGAAAACACCGGGCGCGGGTCATCCGAGTACTGGGGCACCATGACGCTGTAGTCGAGGCTTCGACCGTCGATCCGGGGTGGTGTACCCGTCTTCAGGCGGCCGACTCGAAGGGGCAGTTCGCGCAGTCGGGAGGCGAGCGCGTTCGATGGTGGATCACCCGCACGACCCCCCGAATACTGGTCGAGACCCACGTGGATTCGACCCCCCAAAAAGGTGCCGACCGTGAGCACGACGGCGGGTGCTCCGAAGCGAATTCCGGTCACCGTGACGACGCCCCGAACCCGCCCGTTTTCGACCACGAGATCGGCCGCCTCTTGTTGGAAGATGGAGAGGTTCGGTTGGTTCTCGAGGAGGGTCCGAATGGCCTTCCGGTAGAGCAGCCGATCGGCCTGCGCGCGGGTCGCTCGGACCGCCGGACCCTTGCTCGCATTGAGGGTCCGAAACTGGATGCCAGCCCGGTCGACGGCGCGCGCCATCGCCCCACCGAGGGCATCGATTTCGCGAACGAGGTGACCCTTGCCGATACCCCCGAAGGCAGGGTTGCAACTCATCTGTCCGAGGGTCTCGATGCTCTGGGTCAGGAGGAGGGTACGGCGACCCATCCGCGCAGAGGCGAGCGCCGCCTCGGTGCCGGCATGACCGCCCCCGATGACGATGACTTCGAATGTCTCTGCGTAGCCCATGGTCGGCGCGATTCTATGTGAATCGTTGAGATAACGTAGGCAGTGACGAGCAAGCCCGTTCGGGACCCCGAGGCCCGGCGTAGGATCGGGTCATGAGCGCTCAATCACGACCCGTTACTCGATACCTTCTCGCGACCCTGGTTGGGGTGTTGCTGCTGCCCGTCTGGGCGTCGGCCGCCAGCCTCGAGGTTCAGCTACCCGCCAACCTGAGGGAAGGTCCCGAGGACGGCCGGCTGCTCCTCATCTTGGCGCCGGTCGACCAGTCTCCCGATCGGGAGCCCCGGTTCCTGGTCAATTGGGACGGGGGAGCGATCCCGTTCTTTGGGCTCGATGTCGAGGGCTGGAAGCCGGGTACCAGCCGAACCGTCGACGACAGTGCCTTCGGGTTTCCGATACGCGCACTCTCGAGCCTGCCCCCGGGCGACTACCGGGTGCAGGCCGTTCTCCATCGCTACGAGACCTTCCGACTCGCGGACGGCCGGGTGCTCAAGTTGCCGCCCGATCGGGGAGAAGGACAGCAGTGGCGCGAGAAGCCCGGCAACCTGTACTCCAGACCGACGCTGCTGCGCTGGCGTGGTCCGCTGACCGCGTCACCGCTGCCAAGGCTGGTGCTGAGCGAGAAAATCCCGCCAGTCGAGCCTTTCCGGGAGACGGCTTGGGTCAAATACGTGCGCCTCCGCAGTGAACGGCTATCGAAGTTCTGGGGTCGCGATATCCACCTCGGCGCCTTCGTCACCTTGCCGCTCGGTTTCAACGAGCGCCCCGATGCGCGCTATCCGCTCGTGATCAACCACGGGCATTTTCCTTCCGCACCCTCCAACTGGCGCGAAACACCGCCCGATCCGAACCTCCAGCCCGACTACAGTTCGCGCTTCAAGCTCGAGGGTTACAACCGCATTCAGCAGCAACACGCCTGGGATTTCTTCCAAGCCTGGACCGGACCGGGATTCCCTCGCGTGCTCCTCGTCGAAATCCAGCATCCGACGCCGTTCTATGACGACTCGTACGGGGTCAATTCGGCGAACAACGGTCCCTACGGCGATGCCCTCCAGTACGAGCTCATTCCCGAAATCGAACGACGCTTTCGCGGCATCGGGCAGGGTTGGGCTCGATTCGTGTTCGGCGGGAGCACCGGTGGCTGGATCGCGATGGCCACGCAGATGTTCTATCCCGACGAGTACAACGGCGCCTGGATCGCTTGTCCGGACCCCATCGATTTCCGGCACTACATGACCGTCAACCTTTACGAAGACAAAAATGCCTACGTCATGCCGAACCGATTCAAGCGCACGCCGCGCCCGGCCCATCGAAACTGGTTGGGTCACATCGACACCACGATCGAAGAAAACAATCTTTGGGAGCTCGCTCTCGGTACGAAAGGCCGCAGCGGTGATCAGTGGGACGCTTGGGAGTCCGTGTTTTCGCCCGTGGGGCCCGACGGCTATCCGCGCCGTATCTTCGATCGCCTGACGGGCGAGATCGATCCCGTGACTGCCGCTCACTGGCGTGAAAATTACGATCTCGGACACATCTTGCGTCGTGATTGGGCCACGCTCGGGCCAAAACTGCGGGGCAAGCTGCGCCTCTATGTCGGCGACATGGATAACTATTACCTGAACAACGCGGTCTACGCCGTCGAAGAATTTCTACGAACGGCGCAGCCCGCCGCGGATGCGGTCATCGACTACGGCGATAGAGCAGAGCACTGCTGGAATGGTGATCACACCCGCGCCAACGCCTATTCACGATTGCGTTATCCGCAGATGGTGCTGCCGTGGGCCGCTGAGAGAATGCTCAAAACCGCACCAACGGGCGCCGACCTGCGCAGCTGGAGGTACTGACGGGCGAACTACTTGCGCCAGAACGCCGACGAGAACAGCACGAGCACGCTCAATATCTCGAGACGCCCCAGAATCATAGCGATCGTGCAGATCCAAGTCTGAAAATCGGTGAGACCCTGAAAATTTCCCATCGGCCCGACTGGGCCGAGACCCGGTCCGAGGTTATTGACGCTCGCCACGACCGCCGAGAAAGCGGAGATGAAATCCATTCCCGACAGCAGCATCACAAAGGTCAGCACGGCGATCGTCTGGAAGTAGAGGAAGATGAACGCCAAAACCGATGCCGCAATGCGCTCCGGGATGACCTGACCCCCGACTCGGATGGGAATGACGGCCGACGGATGAACGATCTGCTTCATCTCACGCCGCGCTTGCTGCAAGAGCATCAGTGAGCGAAACATCTTGATGCCGCCACCGGTGGAGCCGGTGCTGCAGACGATGCAAGAGAGGAACAGCATCCACACCGGCGCGAACAGCGGCCAACTGTCGTAGGCCTCACCCGCAAAGCCGCTCGTCGTGGCGACGGACACCACGGCAAACGCCGCGTGCCGCAGCGACTCGGACACGCTGTCGTACTCCCCATGAAATTTGAGAACGATCGCGACAGCGATGATGCTCGCACCCACGATCGACAACACAGCTTTGACCTCAGGGTCCTTGCGGTAGGGCAGGAACGAGCGGGTGCGGATCGCGGTGAAATGACGCGCGAAATTGAGCGCTGCGGTAAGCATCAGGACGATCATCACGAACTCGATGAGCGCGGAGTCGAAGTGTCCGACGCTGGCGTCATAGGTCGAGAAACCGCCTAAAGCCATCGCCGAGAACGCATGACAGATGGCATCGAGCCAATTCATCCCCGCAAGCCGGAGAGCGACGATACCGACCAACGTCATACCGGTGTACGTGATCCAGAGGGCTTTGGCCGTCTCGGTGATGCGCGGCGTGAGTTTCTCGTCCTTGATCGGACCCGGCGTCTCTGCGCGGTAAAGGGCCATGCCACCGACACCGAGCAGCGGCAGCACGGCGACTGCTAGAACGATGATGCCGATGCCGCCGAACCAATGCAGCGCATGTCGCCAAAAATTGATGGAGGGCGGGAGGTTGTCGAGACCGGTGAGGACTGTGCCGCCCGATGTGGTGAGCCCGGAAACCGCTTCGAAATAGGCATCGGTGAAACTGAGATGAGGCAGTGCGATCAAAAACGGAATCGAAGCCGAGGCAGACATCAGGACCCAAGCGAGCGTCACCAGCAAGAATCCGTCGCGGGCTTTCAACTCTCGTTTGTGACGTCTCGTGAGCGCCGCGATGAGGAGACCGAGCACGACGTTGATGCCTGCTGCGACGGCAAAATCGAGAAACATGCCGTCTTGCAAGATGATCGAGCAGACCATGGGCATGATGAACGTCGTGGCGAAGAACGCCATCATCAAGCCGAGAACGTGGGCGACGGCCAGCATCGGCGGGCGCTTCGCTCAGCGCCTGCCGGCGGTTTCGCCGAGGAACAGACGCTCCACCTGATCGACGTGACGACGATCCGTGATGAACAGCACGACATGATCGTCCGCCTGCACGACCGTGTCATGGTGCGCCATGATGACGTCGTCGCCGCGGACGATGCAGCCGATCTTCGCGCCTTCGGGCAAAGCAATGTCTTCCACGCGCTGGCCGACGACACGGGAGCTGCGATGGTCGCCGTGGATGATGGTCTCGAGCGCTTCGGCTGCGCCACGGCGAAGCGAGTGCACTTGCACCACGTCACCGCGACGCACGTGGGTCAGCAGCGAGCCGATGGTGACGGTTTGAGGAGAGATGGCGACGTCGATGCTGCCGCTTTGCATGAGTTCGGCATACGACGGCTTGTTGATGAGGGCCATCACCTTGGCTGCGCCGAGTCGCTTGGCGAGCATCGCCGACAGAATATTGGCTTCTTCCGAGTTGGTGAGCGCCACGAAAACGTCGCAGCTGTCGATGTTTTCTTCGACGAGCAACTCTTCATCCGCAGCATTGCCTTCGAGCACGATCGCGCTGTCTAGCCGTTCGGCGATTCGACGCGCCTGTTTTGGGTCGCGCTCGATGAGCTTCACCTGATTGTTTTCTTCGAGCCGTTTGGCGAGAGCGAAACCGATGTGTCCGCCACCGGCGATGACCACGCGACGCACGGGCTTCTCTTCTTTGCGCATCTCTGCCATGAACTGACGGATGTCGTTTTTGGCTGCGAGAAAAAACACTTCATCGCCATCTTCGATGACGGTGTCTCCCTCGGGTTGTACGCTTCGACCATTGCGATAGATCGCGACCACCCGCGCTTCGGTGTTGGGGATGTGATCTTTGAGGCTGCGCAGCGCTTGGCCTACCAGCAAACCGCCTTTGCGTGCCGAAAGACCGACGAGACGAACTTTTCCGTCGGCGAAGTCGAGCACTTGCAGCGCGCCGGGATAACGGATGAGCCGCTCGATGTAATCGGTCACGAGCTGCTCGGGGCTGATCCATACGTCGACCGACAAGGCCTCGGCACTGAAGAGCTCGGGATGGCGCGTGTATTCGGCGGAGCGGATGCGGGCGATCTTCGTGGGCGTGCGATAGAGGGTATAGGCCACTTCGCAGGCCATCATGTTGACCTCATCGGAGCTCGTGAGCGCGACGAGGATGTCTGCGGATTCCGCACCGGCTGCTTCGAGGATCGAGGGAAAGGCGGCGTTGCCGACGACCGTACGGATATCGAGGCGATCTTGAAGATCGCGCAAGAGTTCTTCGTCGGTATCGACGACCGTGACTTCGTTGGCCTCCTCACGCGCGAGTTGGTAGGCCGCCGTGCGCCCGACTTGTCCGGCGCCGAGGATCACGATCTTCATAAGAGTGGATAGGGTACTCCCAACGCTGTCCACGTAACAGAGGCGAGGGCGTATGCTTGGCCGCCATGAACACCACTTCCGAGTTCGGGCGCGCCTGGAAAGTACTTTCGGCTTCCATGGTCGGGGTCGCGTGTGGCGCTTCGCCGCTACCGTTCATCACCATCGGGTTCTTCATCGACCCATTGCAACAAGAGTTTGGATGGAGCCGAACCGAGATCAGTCTCGGGGTCACGATCTACGGCATCCTTGCGGCCTTGCTCGCTCCGGTCTTCGGCGGACTGGCGGATCGTCATGGCGTGAGGCCGGTCGCACTCGGATCGCTTGCGATCTTTGGCCTGACCTTCGCCGCATTCGCCGTGGTGCCGGGTCAGCTGTGGGCCTTTTATCTCGTCTGGCTGTTCATCGGTTTGTTCGGCATCGGTTCGACGCCGGTCACCTGGTCCCGCGCCGTGAATCTCTGGTTTTTCAAGCAACGCGGCTTGGCGCTGGGGCTCATGTTGGTGGGCACCAGCATCTCGGCGATCGTCTTGCCGTTCCTCACCACCTATTTCATCACCCAATTCGGCTGGCGTATGGCCTACGCATTGCTCGCGTTGTTGCCACTCGCCGTCGCATTACCTCTCGGTATCTTCTGGTTTCGCGAGCCACGCCCCGAAGAGCGTCCCCCGGGGGTCGGCACGGCATCGGACCCGTCTGCGCTACCCGGTCTTACGCTCAAAGAGGCCATGAGCGAGGGCCGGTTCTGGATTTTGTGGATCTCCGTCGCGCTCATCACGCTGGCCTATGCGGGTGCGCTGGTGTTCTTGCCCTCCATGCTCAAGCAGCGCGATTTCGATCCGACCAGCGTTGCGACGGTCCTCAGCGTCTTCGGGCTCTCGATCTTCGCCGGCCGCATCATCACGGGTCTGTTGCTCGATCGGTTTTGGGCGCCGCTCGTCACGTTGCCCATTCTTTGTCTCCCCGCAGTTTCGTGCTGGATGTTGATGGGCGATGCGCCGCTCGGTTTCACCATGGCCGTTCTTGCGGCGTTCATGATGGGATTCGCCTCGGGTGCCGAAACCGATCTCGTAGCCTATCTGGCGGGTCGTTATTTCGGCATGAAAAGCTACGGCCAAATCTACGGTGTGCAGTACATGGCCTTCGGTCTGATGGCTGCGCTGTCGCCGACGCTTTATGGTTGGGTTCGGGATACCACCGGAAGCTTCGATCCGATGCTGATTGCAGCCGCGATCATGTTCCTCGTCGGCGCGTTCCTGTTGCTGTTGCTCGGGCCTTATCCCGATTTCAGCCGGAACCCCACGACACCCAACCGAACTGCCAGCTCAGAAGGATGAATCCACCGAACACGATTCGGTACCACGCGAAGATCGCGAAGGAATGCTGGCTGACGTAGCGGATGAGAAAGCGGATCGCGATCAATGCCGCAAAAAACGCGACGACGCTACTCAATAAAATCGACCGCGCTTCATCCGCCGTGATGGGCTCGCGCGCATCGAGCAACTTGTAGCCGGTTGCCGCCAGCATCACCGGGATCGCCACGAAGAACGAAAACTCCGCTGCCGTCTTGCGGGAGAGTCCGGTCAGCAAGCCCCCCAAAATCGTCGCGGCCGAACGGCTGGTTCCCGGAACCAGAGCCAGCATCTGGAAGAGGCCAACCTTGAACGCATCGAGGGGTTGAAGCTGCTCGACCGAGGTCACGCGCTCGACGTGCGTTCGGCGCTCCGCCCAAAGGATGAGCACCCCGCCGATAACGAGCGCGAGCGCGACCGGAATCGGCGCGAATAGCACGCTGCGGATCGTGTCCTCGAACGCGAGTCCTGCCACGGCTGCGGGCAAGAAGGCGAGGAACAGATTGAACGTGAACAAGCGCGACTGTCGATCGCTCATCAGGGTGGTGCCGATGGTCCAAAGACGACGACGGTACTCCCAGCACACGGCCAAGATGGCCGCGCCTTGAACCACGATGAGCTGACGGAATCCGATCTCTCCTTCTGGATCGAGCAGTGCTCGAGTGATGACCAGATGTCCCGTACTCGAGATCGGCAGGAATTCGGTCAGGCCTTCGACGAGGCCGATGATGACGTCGACGATCCAGTCAGCCATGTCAGTCCGGTATTCTTTGACCGCGGGTTTCTATGACCCAGCCTATCCCGAGCAGGCCGATGAGCGGGATGAATCCCACCATGAAAAGCGTGTTGAGCACGACGCTCGGATCGCCAGAACCCGCTGCAGCGACAGAGCCCACGAAGAACGGTCCGGCAGCGGCGACGACGCGCCCGATGTTGTAGGTGAACCCGGAGCCTGTTGCACGCAGCCGTGTCGGAAAGAGCTCCGGGAGGTAGAACGTGAAGCTACCGAAGATGCCGAACACCGTGAGACCGATGAAGAAATACATGTACAGGCGAACCTGCGGTGGCAAGTCCAGACCAAAAGTTGTGAGTAGCGAAATCGCCGAGCAGCCGAGGTAGACCGCGAACATCGGCTTTCGGCCCCAGCGCTTGGCAAGCGGTATGGTGAGCAAAGTGCCGATCAGGCCACCTAGGTTGAAGATGGTGGTCGCCTGCGTCTTCCAGGACTCGGTGAGGATGCTCGTCGCCGTCCGATCGAGACCGAGTTGCAGCGCTTCGGCTTGCGCGAGTCCGGCCACCACGACGGGAATGAACGCGTTGCAGCTCCACCAAGTGAGTAGCGCAATGAGCGCAACCAGCAGCGCACTGCGCGTGCGTGGCCAGATCTCTGGAGTGAAAAGCTCACGAAGCCGTGGCGGTGGTGCCTTGGCGGCCGCAGCTTCCCAGCGCTCAGGCTCCTTGACGAAAGTCCGTACCCAGATCGCGAATGCTGCCGGTAACAGTCCGAAGATGAGCACATAACGCCACGAGACTTCAGGAACGTCGGCAAAGAAATAGCCTGCGACGAGTGCATTCACACCTGTTGCCAGGAAGAGGCCGAACGGTGCCGCCGTGTAGAGGACCGCGCCCGCTTCGACTCGCTGGTCTTCCGGAACGACCTCTGCGACGAGCGCGCAACCTGCAGCCCATTCACCGCCTATGCCCAAACTCGCGATGACGCGACAGACGATCAACTGCTCGATGCTGGTCACGAAGGCACACAGCGCGGTGCCCACGGCATAAAGCACCATGGTGATGAGCAGTACGCGTTTGCGTCCGTAGCGATCGGAGATCGGCCCGAACAATACGCCGCCGACCGCCCAGCCGACGAGGAAGATGGCTGTGATGAGACCAGTCCAGTAGAGCGTCGCAGAGCGGGCCTCTGGCGAGCCGATCTCCAAGCCAAGCAGCGTCGGAATGGCATTGGGCGCAACGTAGTTGAACAACAACCCGTCAAAGATATCGAAGCCCCAGCCGAGCCAGGCGGCAAAGAGCACGATCCACTGGTAGCGGGTCAAGCGCAGCATCGGAGCCCCCTCCCAAGCCTCGGTTCAGCGGCGTACGGCGTTGACCGCATCGCGCAGCTCGAGTGTCGCACGTCGGGCTGCAGTCGCGAAGTCCTCACCCTGACTGGCATAGAGGATGCCCCGCGAGGAATTGATCACGAGACCGCGACCATCGGCGCGCCGGCCGCTACGAACGGCTTTTTCGATGTCGCCACCCTGCGCCCCGATACCCGGCACGAGAAAGGTCATGTCGCCCGTGATCCGGCGAATGTCGGCGAGCTCGTCAGGGTAGGTGGCGCCGACGACGAGCAGACAATTGCCGCGGGAGTTCCATTCTTTGGCCACCTTCTCGGCAACGAGCTGGTAGAGCTTTCGGCCTCCGACGTCCAGATCCTGCAGTTCGCGCGCGCCAGCATTGGAGGTGCGGCACAGCACCACGACACCTTTGTCGGCATATTCGAGGAAGGGCTCGGCGGAGTCTCGACCTAAATAAGGGTTGATCGTGACGGCATCGGCACCGTAGCGCTCGAACGCCTCGCGTGCATATTTCTCTGCCGTACTGCCGATGTCACCGCGCTTGGAATCGAGGATGACCTGAACCCCCGGCGCTTTTTGACGGATGTAACGAATGGTTTCGAGTAATTGGTCTTCAGCGCCCACTGCGGCGTAGTGCGCGATCTGCGGCTTGTACGCGCAGGCCAAGTCGGCCGTCGCATCGACGATGGCGCGGTTGAACTCCAGGATGGCCTGTGGTCGCTGTCGAAGATGTGAAGGAAATCGCTCGATTTCAGGATCGAGACCGACGCAGACCAGGGACTGCGTCGACGTCATCGCCGCATCGAGCCGTTGAAGAAACGTGGGGGCGCTCATGATGGGACGGCAGTTTAACCGCAGCCGTCGTTCGCGGGGGCGTTCGACTCAGACAGGCTCGAGATTGGCGTACTGCAGCATCAACCATTTGCTGCCAGTCCCTTCGAAATTGACCTGAACACGCGCGTGCGGCCCCTGACCTTCGATGTTGAGCACGACACCCATACCGAATTTCGCGTGGCGGACTCGCGCACCGAGTCGAAGCCCCGGCGCCACCGGTTCGCTGCGCAGGGCAGAGGGACCGGTCGTTCGTGGGGCAACGTGGGCTCTGGCGGCCCCGGCGGAGTACCCATGGCCCGCTTGAACACGAGGACGCACTTCTTCGAGCAATTCTTCCGGGATTTCCTTGATGAACCTCGAGGGCTGTCCGTAACTGTCTATGCCATGCAGGCGACGCTGCTCGGCGTAGGTCAGAAAGAGCTGCGACATCGCTCGCGTCGTACCCACGTAAGCCAGCCGCCGCTCCTCTTCGAGGGAGTCGAGGTCGTTGAGTGAACGTTGATGTGGGAACAGACCGTCCTCGAGCCCCGCGAGGAACACGAGCGGAAACTCGAGTCCTTTGGCGGTATGCAACGTCATCATCTGGATGCAATCTTCCCAAGCCTCGGCCTGGCCCTCTCCTGATTCGAGTACCGCATGCGCGAGGAAAGCCTCGAGCGGGGGGAGATCTTCGCCGTCGACTCTCTCGGGCTCGAAGCCGCGTGCTGCGGAGACGAGTTCGAGCAGGTTCTCGGCCCGGGCCTCGCCACGCTCCGCTTTTTCTTTGCGGTGATGCTCGAGAAGACCGCTCGCGTTGATGACCTGATCGACGATTTCGTGCAGTGCGAGACCCCGCGTATCGTCGGCGAGCCGATCGATCAGCTGCAGGAAGCCGTGAACCGCGGCGCTGGCTTTGGGGCCGAGCGCTCCCGAGGTCGTGGTGGCTGCGCTCCAGAGGGAGCTGCCAGCTGCCCGCGCCTGTTCGCGCAGCGCGTCGAGGCTCTTGGCACCGATACCCCGCGTCGGCAGATTGACGACACGTTCGAACGACGTGTCATCGTGCCGGTTGGATACGAGGCGCAGATAAGCGAGCGCATCCTTGATTTCGGCTCGTTCGAAGAAGCGAAGCCCGCCGTAAACCCGATAGGGCAGTCGAGCGGACAAAAACACCTCTTCGAATACGCGCGATTGGGCGTTCGAGCGATAAAGAATGGCGATGTCGCGCCGATTTCCTCCGCGCGATGTCCATTCCTTGATGCGCTGCAGGACGAATTCGGCTTCGTCCCGTTCGTTGAACGCCGCATACAACTTAATCGGCTCACCACGTGAACCGCTGGTCCAAAGATTTTTACCGAGGCGTCCGCTGTTGTTTGCGATGAGCGCGTTCGCGGCATCGAGGATCGTTCCGGTAGAGCGATAATTCTGCTCGAGCTTGACGAGGCGCGCGTGGGGGAAGTCGCGTCGGAATGTCTGCAGGTTTTCGACCCGCGCGCCGCGCCAGCGATAAATGGACTGATCGTCGTCACCGACGGCGAAAGGCGCCCCGTCCGAGCCGACGAGCAATTTCATCCATGCATATTGGATGGTGTTCGTATCCTGGAACTCGTCGATCAGCACATGCCGGAAGCGACGACGGTAGTGGCCGAGCATCTCGGGGTTGTCACGCCAGAGTTCGAATGCGCGCAACAGCAGCTCGGCGAAGTCGACGACGCCGGCTCGCTGACACGAGTCTTCGTAATCTTGATACAGCTTGATGAATTGCCGACGGGTGGGATCGTTGCCGTCCTTCAGCGCCTTCGGGCGCATCCCCTCGTCCTTGTTCTGGTTGATGAAGTATTGAATATCGCGCGGGACCCAGCGCGTTTCGTCGAGCGCCTGGGCCTTGAGAATTTTCTTGATCAGCCTGAGTTGATCGTCACCATCGAGAATCTGGAAGGTCTGGGGAAGGTTCGCTTCCCGCCAGTGAAGACGCAACAAACGGTGGGCGATACCGTGAAACGTGCCAATCCAAAGCGCTGCGCCCGGCATCCCGAGCAACGCCTCGATACGAGCGCGCATCTCACCCGCGGCTTTATTGGTGAATGTGACCGCGAGCACGCTGTGGGCCGATGCGCCTTCCGCTTCGATGAGCCACGCGACGCGATGCGTCAGCACGCGCGTCTTGCCGCTGCCCGCACCGGCGAGCACGAGTACGGGTCCGATCGGCGCCGTCACAGCCTCGCGCTGCGCGTCGTTGAGCGGATTGAGAATGGGCGAAACGTCCATGGCGATGGAATGCTGGCGATGATCGAAAAGAGGGTCGCGATTCTAGAGCGAATCGCCGGATCAGCTTAAGGATTTTTGCCGGAGTCCTGCGAGCGCGTCTCTTCGACGAATCCGAGCAGCGCCGACACCAGCGTCAACAACACGGGACCGATGATGAGCCCGATACCACCGAAGGCCGCAGCCCCTCCGATCACGCCCATGAATACGGCGAGCGTCGACACGTGAGCATGTTTCGAAACGAGCAGGGGGCGAAGGAAGTTGTCGGAGATGGCGATCAGCGCACCCCAGCCGAGCATGAACAGTGCCGCGCCCGTTTGCCCCATACCGAGGAGCGCCAATGCAGCGGGCGCCCAAACAAACGCCGTCCCGCCTGCAGGTAGCAACGAGAACAACGCCGCGAGTACGCCGAACACGACGGGAGAGGGGAGTCCGGTCAAGGCAAAGCCGATCCCGGTGAGCGCGCCTTGAAAGATCGCGGTGAGGCCGGACCCGTACACCACGGCACGGGTCGTGTTGGCGATGAGCGTGAACAGCTGCTCCCGTCGCCCGTGATCGATCGGTAGCAGGTGGGTGATGCGAGCGAGAAAATGACGACCGTCACGCAGCATGAAAAAAAGCAGGAACAACATGAGCAAGAAAGCCAAGGTCGT
>JBIJCL010000208.1:0-4125 GCA_044344725.1 Steroidobacteraceae bacterium
CGCGGCATAGCGACGCTGTAATTCTTTGATCGATCGCAGGCGATCGCGCTGTACCTCGGCGCTCGACCACCCCAGCAGTCGAGCCGCCTCTCCGGGGTGCGGCGTCAGCACACATCGATTTGGCAAAGTCAGCTGGGGCTGTTCGGCGAGCAGGTTGAGCGCATCGGCATCGAGGACCACCGGCACCTCGCGCGCCCTTGCCGCAGCGAGCGCTTGGGCAAAGGTCGACCTGCCCCACTCGCCTCGACCGAGTCCAGGACCGATCGCCAACACATCGCTCGACTCGAGCAGGTCGGCGGCCGTCACCGCCGCACCGACACCTCTCACCATGAGCTCGGGACAACCCGCGGCCACCGCGACGGCGGATTCCGGCGCCACCCAAGCCGTCACGCGTCCGGCGCCTGCCCGAAGGGCTGCCTCGCCGGCGAGTCGTGCCGCGCCGGGCATGCCCTCACCGCCGCCGACCACCAGCACGTGACCAAAGCGGCCCTTGTGGGCATCGCGCGCTCGCGGCCGTAATCCGGCTGCGAGATCGGATCGAGTCAAAAGACGAAGCACCGGCGAAACCGACGTCGCATGAATTCCGAGGCTCGCCAGGACCACCTCGCCCGCGAAATCGGGACCCGAGCCCAACCATAATCCCGCCTTCCTCGCGATGAATGTCACCGTCACCGACGCGCGCACCGCGCGGCCCCGCTGCTCACCCGAGTCTGCGCAGAGACCCGAGGGCACATCGAGGGACAGCACCGGGACGCGCATTTCATTGACGACACGAATGATCTCGGCGAGATCAGGACGTACCTCGGCCTGCAAACCAATCCCGAGCAGTGCATCGACGATGACATCCGCTCCGGCAAGTCGTGCGGCGCTCAAGGTCTCGATGGGTGTTCCGCCCTCCATGCATTCGATCGCTGCACGCGCCGCATCGCCTTTGAGGCGATCGATGGGCACCGTTGCCAGAACGCGCGGCGACAGGCCCGCATCGCGCGCGAGTCGCGCGAGGACGTAACCGTCCCCGCCGTTGTTTCCCCCGCCGCATAGCACGAGTACGTCGCGGGCCACAGGCCATCGCGCACGGAGTTCGCGCAGGGCGGCAGCCGCAGCGCGAGACATGAGCTCGTAACCCTCGACGCCCGCGGCGAGAGTCGACGCCTCGAGCGCTCGAACGGCCTCGACACCATAGAGCTCCGGCGAAATCCCGTGATCCCCGCTTAACCGTTGATCCAGCGCATTCATTGGGTGGCGAGTATACGGTCGCCGATATACTCGCCGCATGCCGCCCTCCGACTTGAATGCGCTACGAAACGAACTCGAGACTCTCGCGTCCGGGCTCGGGTTTGCAGCGATCGGCGTTGCCCATCTCGATCTCGTCGAAGACGAAGCGCATCTGCTGCGGTGGCTCGACGAAGGTCGGCACGGCGACATGCATTACATGGCGCGCCATGGCACGCGACGCTCGCGGCCGGCCGAGCTCAAACCCGGAACCGTCTGCGCGATCAGCGTTCGACTCGATTACTGGCCCAGCGAGGCCGCAGACGCCGAGACGGTGCTCGACTCACCGGATCTCGGTTATGTGTCCCGCTACGCACTCGGCCGCGATTACCACAAGATCCTTCGCAACGCCTTGCAGGATTTCGCCGATCGAATCGAAGCGAGGATCGGTCCTTTCGGATATCGCGTATTCGTCGACTCCGGGCCCGTCCTCGAAAAAGCCCTGGCGCGCAACGCCGGCCTCGGCTGGATCGGCAAGCACACCAATCTCATCGCGCGCGATGCGGGTTCCTGGTTTTTTTTGGGCGAGATCTACACCGACCTGCCGCTGCCCATCGACCCACCCACGGGCGCACATTGCGGCACCTGCGAGGCCTGCATTCCCGCCTGCCCGACCGGCGCGATCACTGCGCCGTGGCAACTCGACGCGCGTCGCTGCATCTCGTATCTCACCATCGAGTTGCAGGGCTCGATCCCCGAACCGCTCAGGCCCCTGATCGGCAACCGCATCTACGGTTGCGATGACTGCCAGCTCGTTTGTCCCTGGAACAAATTCGCGCGCGCCGCAGCCCACCCTGATCTCAAGGCCGTTCGTCTCGGCCTAGATCGCGCGCCACTTTCCGAACTTTTTCTTTGGACCGAGGAAGAATTCGAATCGAGGCTGCGCGGATCGGCGATCCGCAGAATCGGCCATGAGCGCTGGTTGCGGAACATCGCCGTGGCACTTGGCAACGGCCCGAGAACGGGTGAGAGCGCAGACCGCAATCGCGCGGCGTTGCATCGGCGTGCGCAAGACTCCTCGCCCCTTGTGCGCGAGCATGTCGAGTGGGCACTTAGTCGTTTGGCGGGATGACGAGACGCGGTCGGACTAGAGGCGCGTGCAGCGCTTGTTGTCGATGAGGCGCGCCTTACCAAGACGTGCCGAGCACAGCACGACGAGGTCACTTTCCGAGATTCCCGGTTTGCGCAGCGTATGCACGCTCGCTACGGTGAAGTAGTCCACCGTGAATCCGTCCCCGCGAAGAGCCGCGCGTGACTTCGACTCGAGCTGCATGATTTCGGACAGCGACCCGGCCCCCATCTCGATCGCCTCGGCCACCTTGCACAACTCTTCGTAGATTCGGGGTGCGAGCTTGCGCTCGTCTTCATTGAGGTACTGGTTGCGCGAACTCATCGCGAGCCCATCGGCGGTCCGAACCGTCGGAGCCGCGACGACGTTGATCGGCATCTTGAGCTCGTCGACCATTCGACGGACCACCACGAGCTGCTGAAAATCTTTCTCCCCGAGAACGGCGACATCCGGCTGCACGATGTTGAAGAGACGATTGATCACGCTGACGAGCGACTCGAAGTGCCCCGGCCGTATCGCCCCGCAGAGGATGTCAGTGTAACCGGGCACCTCGATGTGTACCGAGTTCAGCAAACCGTGCGGGTAGATTTCGTGCGGATCGGGCCGATAAAGCAAATCGCAATTGACCGAGCTCAGCAATTGCTCGTCCCGCTCAGGGGTGCGCGGGTGATGATCGAAATCGTCGTTCGGCCCGAACTGCATGGGGCTCTCGAAGGCGCTGACCACGTAGTGCCGCGTCACCTTGCGGGCGAGGCGACAAAGCCCGAGGTGCCCGTCGTGGAGATTGCCCATGGTGGGCACATAACCCACCTTGCGGCCGGCCGCGCGCCACTCCCTGACCTTTTCCCGTACCTCGGCGATGGTCGTGACAACCTGCATATTTATGGGATGTTAGCCGAATTGCGACCAACATGCGGCCGATTCGGGATTTAGGTATCAGATGACCGCGTGGCGAAGCGGATTGAAGTACAGCTTGCCGCGCTTCATGCGCCGAATCGCGCCAAGCAGCTCTTCGTAGTCGGCCGTATTGGAGGTCGGGTCGATGGCTGCGGCGTTCACGATCAAAAGCGGCGCAGCCTCGTAATCATGAAAGAAACGTGCGTAGGCCTCGTTCAATCGCTCGAGGTAGGCGCGTTCGATGAGCTGCTCGGCCTTGATGCCTCGACGGCCGATGCGCTGTAGCAGCACGTCGACCGGCGCTTGCAAAAAAATCACCAGGTCCGGTTTGGGCGGATCGATCACGACCCGCGAGTAAATCTGATCGTAGAGTCCGAACTCCGCCTCATCGAGGGTCACCCTCGCGAACAAGCGATCTTTCTCGAGAAGGTAGTCCGCGACCCTGATCGTCGAGAAAAGATCGTCCTGGCGAAAGGCGGTCAATTGTTGGACGCGCTGAAACAGAAAATGCAGCTGCGCGGGCAACGCCGCTCCGACGGGGTCGCGGTAGAAGCGCTCGAGAAACGGGTTGGACTCGGCTTGTTCGAGTATGAGTTCGGCAGAGAGCGTCTCTGCCAACCGACGTGCCAGCGAGGTTTTGCCGACGCCGATGGGGCCTTCGATGACGATGTAACGTTGAGGGACCGGATCCGTCATGTTCAGTCGAGTCGCTCGATACCTCTATCGGTTACCCGGGACGCCAGTTCGGCCACCCTGCCCATGCCCGGAAGATGCAGTTGAGGCGCGATATCTCGAAGAGGATACAGAACGAAATCACGCTCCGGTATCCCGGCATGCGGCAGCGTCAGCTCGTCGGTCGAAAGCCGGCAATCCCCGTACGCGAGCAG
>JBIJCL010000211.1:0-4098 GCA_044344725.1 Steroidobacteraceae bacterium
TCAGCGCCACTTTGCCGGCGAGTGGTTGGTCCGATCGAACGGGGTTCGAGGAATTCGGGTCGCTCATGGGCTCCGATTATGACCCGGCTCGGCCCAGTCTCAATGTCGAAAGTCGGTCAAAGCGGTCTTCCGGAGCCGTCCGCGGATGCTCTGGCGCACTCGGAACGCCTTCGCAGTCTCATTGCCGATCAAATTCGGGCGGCGGGCGGTTGGATTTCGTTTGCCGAGTACATGCAGCTTGCGCTCTATGCTCCCGCCTTGGGTTATTACAGCGCTGGGGCGGCAAAGTTCGGCGGCGAGGGCGACTTCGTCACCGCGCCGCTCATATCGCCGCTCTTCTCGAGAACTTGTGCGCGACGAATATCGAGCTGGTTGCGCGATACCGGGACCGACTCGGTTCTCGAGTTCGGCCCCGGGACGGGCCGATTCGCGGCTGATGCGATAAAGATGCTTTCGGGGGACGGATCCCCCTTGCGCCGCTACGTCTTGCTCGAAGTGAGTGGTGATTTGCGGGCGAAGCAGGCGGAGCAACTGCAAGAGGTGTCGGCCGTCGAGTGGATCAATGAATTGCCGCGTCGATTCCAGGGCGTGGTGTTCGCGAACGAGGTGCTCGACGCCTTGCCTTGCGAGCGGTTCGTGGTTCGTGATCAAAAGTGGTGGCGGCTCGGTGTCGGCCTCGGCGCCTCCGGATTCGAGTGGCGAGTCAGGCCGCCCGATGGGGCCGCCCCCGGCGATGCGGAATTCGCGGAACAAGCCGCGGAGCGCATCAGAAATTTGCTGAAGTATGGCGAGACACTACCCGAGGGCTACTGCGGCGAGTGGCATCCCTGGCTCGACGGTTGGCTGAATTCTTTGTCATCGGCCATGGATCGAGGTGTCGTTCTGCTCGCCGATTACGGCTTACCGTGGCGCCAGTTGCTGCATCCCGATCGAATGCAGGGCAGTCTGCGCTGTCATTACCGACACTACGCTCACGGCGATCCGTTTGTTTATCCGGGGCTTTGCGACATCACCGCGTGGGTGGATTTCTCTGCGGTGGCCGAGTCCGCCAGTCGAGCGGGTTTCGAAGTGGCCGGCTTCACGACTCAAACCGCATTTCTGATGGGTGCGGGTATCGAAGAGGAGCTGCAGACGATGGCGTCAGACCTCGATCCCTCGAGCCCCGAATATCTCTCGCTCGCCCGCGGCGCTCGGACGCTTCTGTTGCCGGGCGAGATGGGCGAGTCGGTGAAGTTCATGATGCTCACGAAAAATCTCGAAGAGGGTGATCTCTCCCATGAGCCCTCATTCACCTTGCGAGACATGCGCGATTCGCTTTAACGCCGAAAGGCGCTTGCTGCGTAGTCGTTCGCCGATCGCAGCGCCGTCGAGCCCTGCACGGTCCGATTCGGAAAGCGAGATGGCGCGCGCGATCTCGAGAGCCTGTTCCACTCGGGCGCGTTGCGGATAGGGTTTGTCGGCAAAACCGAGGCGGCCGCGCGCATCGCACTCGCATGCTTCGAGGAATTCCGTGAAGCGGGCGGGTCGTCGGAAGGCGTCGCAGTGTTCGAGCAGTTCGAGAAGCGTGCTGGTGCGCAGTTCGAGTCCGCGATGCACATGCGTATGAAAGCGGCTCGCAAGCAGTCCGAGTTCGCGGTGTTCTTGCGGTACTTTCAGGCGCGCGCAAAGGGCCTCGATAGCCGGCAGACCGAGCGTCTCGTGCGCATGGTGTTTGGGCCATTCTGATCGCGGCGTGAGGGCTTTTCCGAGATCGTGCACGAGTACGGCGAACCGTACGGCTTGAGACGCACCGCGGGACGCCGCCACTTGAAGCGCAAGCATCGTGTGTTCGCCGGTGTCGACCTCAGGATGCCACTCGGGTCGTTGAGGGACGCCAAAAAGTGCGTCGAGCTCTGGCAAGATCACTCGCAGCGCGCCCGTCTCTCGCAGCAACTCGATCGCTGCGCGCGGCGTCGATTCATCGAGCGCACGCGCGAGTTCGCGCCAGACGCGCTCGGGCACCAGCGCATCGGCTTCGCCCGACTCGACCATACGCCTGATGAGCGTCAATGTTTCCGGCGCGACGGTAAAACCGAGCGATGCGAACCGCGCGATGAATCGGGCGACGCGCAAAATGCGGACGGGGTCTTCCGCGAAGGCGGGCGATACGTGACGCAGTACGCGCCGCTCGAGGTCTTCGCGACCGCCGAACGGGTCGATGATGTTGCCCGATGAATCTCGTGCCATCGCGTTGACCGTGAGATCGCGTCGCGCGAGATCTTGCTCAAGGGTGACCGAAGGCGAGAACTCGGTGGTGAAGCCGCGGTATCCCGGCGCAACTTTGCGCTCGAGTCTTGCCAGCGCGTATTCCTCGCGCGTTTCGGGATGCAAAAAGACCGGAAAGTCTTTGCCCACGGGCTGATAGCCGCGCGACTCGAGCTCGGCGGGGGTCGCGCCGACGACGACCCAGTCGCGCTCGCCCACGGGGCGACCGAGCAGTTCATCGCGGACGGCGCCGCCTACGAGGTAGATGTCCACGCTCAGATGTTAGCGCGACGGACGGATATACGTGGGCGCGATGCTTTGGAGCGGGGTGGGAGTGAGGCCGAGTCGGGCGAACCCGTTTTCCCGGCAGACGTTGTCGACGGTCAAGGACAGGAAGTTGTCGGTCGAGAATGGCTTGCCCGGTACGAAGTCCATGATGAAGGCTTGAAGCCGACCGACGGCATCGGGCAGTGCGAAGACATGCGCTCCGGTGCCCGCGAGCGAGCCGGTGTAGCGCACCAGATCTGCGAGCGTCATGACCTCCGGCCCACAGAGATCGTATGACTGCCGGCTCGTGGGACCACCGAACAGCGCCGCTTCGAAGCTCGAGACTACGTCGTCGATCCAGACGGGAGAAAACCTCGCCTCAGCGCGAGCGAGCGGCATGATCCCGCCACTGAGGCGCAAGAGCCCGGCGAAACGATTGAGGAGTGAGTCGCCGCGGCCAAAGATTACCGAGGGACGGAAAATCGTCCAATCGAGGGAGGCCGGTGCCGAGCGAACATGCCGTTCGGCGACCCCTTTCGAGCGAAGGTAGTGACTGGGTCCGGTCTCGCTCGCCCCAAGAGCGCTCATGTGCAGGTAACGAGACACGCCTGTCTCGATGCAGGCCGCAACCGTTTTCTGGGTCAGTTCTGCGTGCGCGATATCGAATCCACGCCCCGATCGACCTTTTTCATTGAGGATTCCGACGAGGTTGATGACCACCTCGCTACCGGTTACGACCGCTCGAAGTTCCTCGGGATCGTGAACATCCGCTCGAAGCCGCTCCACGTTGGGCAGGACGGCAAGATGTCGCGCGGCTTGAGGGTTGCGCGAAGGTAATCGGATTCGATGACCGGCTGCGGCAAGACGCGCGACCAAAGCGCTACCGACGAAGCCGGTGCCCCCAAGTATCGTGATCTCGAGACTGCGCATGATCAGCGCAGCAAGATGATGGCTGTTTCGCCACCACGCCTGATTTGAAGGACGATCGTCGAGCCGCCGCGATTTGCCGATGCGCGCCACGCTGCGCTGAGATCGGCGCCACTGGAAACGCGAACGCCGTTTGCGGCAACGATGACGTCGTTCGCACGGAGTCCGGCAGCCGCTGCCGGGCTACCGGGTGCGACCGTCCGAACGAGAACGCCCCCCGACGGAGCATCCTCGAGTTGTGCGCCTTCGAATGCGCGGTGCTGCGCACCTTCCGGAAGGTCGCGCGCGTCGCTCGTCTCGCCGGCGGATTGCGTAGCCGGGTCGGCCACCTCAGCCGTGAACTTGCGCGCTTGTCCGTCGCGTAGCAGAGCGATCTCTACTTTTTCGCCGACGCGCAGCAAGCCGATGGCATTGCGAAATTCGGCTGCAGATTTGACGTTGCGTCCGTTGAGAGCGGTGACGATGTCACCGGCTCGAAGGCCTGCGCGAGCTGCGGCCGAGTCCTTCGCGACTTGGGTGATCAGCGCACCGCTGGTGTTTTTGAGTGCGAGTGCTTCGGCGACGTCGGGCGTGACCGGCGCGATGGTGACGCCGAGTTGACCTCGCTTCACGGATCCAAACTTGATGAGTTGTTCGGTGATGCTGCGTGCCATGTTCACC
>JBIJCL010000212.1:0-4076 GCA_044344725.1 Steroidobacteraceae bacterium
ACCTGAAAGAGACCGCAGGGCCCCGCGCCCACGATGACGACTTCTGTTTGAATGGTCTCGGACACGCGGATACTCCGTCTGGTATGTCGGAAAAGACTCGAAAAAACGGGTAAATTCTAGCAGAGGACGCCGTCGCTGCCGACCTCGACGTCATCGGCGCCGAAGCCGTAGCGACCCCATCTGCCCGGAGCGACCGAGCCATGCCGACCAATGCCGATCTTTCCCGTCGACGCACTGCCGCCATCCCGCGCGGCGTGGGTAACTCGCTGCAGGTGTACGCCGATCGCGCGAGCAACGCCGAGATCTGGGACGTCGAGGGGCGGCGCTACATCGACTTTGCGAGCGGCATCGCCGTGCTCAATACCGGCCACCTCCATGCCAAGGTGCAGGCCGCCGTCACCGCACAAATGGCGCGACTCTCCCACGCCTGCTTCCAGGTCACGCCCTATGAAAATTATGTCGCACTCGCCGAGCGACTGAATGAGCTCGTCCCGGGCGCCTCACCAAAGAAAACGATCTTTCTGACGACGGGCGCCGAAGCGATCGAGAATGCCATCAAGATCGCACGGCATCACACGCAACGCTCTGCCGTCATCGCTTTCGGCGGCGCATTCCATGGACGCACGATCGCGTGCATGTCGCTCACTGGAAAAGTACAACCGTACAAGGCGGGGTTCGGACCGATGCTGCCCGAGGTGTATCACGCACCCTTCCCCATCGAGTACCACGGAATCAGCACGGCACAGTCGCTGGCTGCGCTCGAGCAACTGTTCAAATCCGACATCGATCCTGCGCGCGTGGCGGCGATCATCGTCGAGCCCGTGCAAGGCGAAGGTGGTTTCTACATCGCGCCACCGGAGTTTCTGCGCGCGCTGCGATCGATCTGCGATGCACACGGTATCGTGTTCATCGTCGATGAAATTCAGACGGGTTTCGCCCGCACGGGACGCATGTTTGCCATCGAGCACTCGGGCGTCGAGCCCGATCTCGTCACGCTCGCCAAAAGTCTCGCGGGTGGCGTGCCCCTCTCTGCCGTCACGGGAAAAGCCGCCATCATGGACTCGCCACCTCCGGGTGGACTCGGCGGCACCTACGCGGGCTCGCCACTCGGCTGCGCCGCGGGGCTCGCCGTCCTCGAGGTCATTGAATCCGAGCAGCTCTGTACTCGCGCCACGCGCGTCGGTGCCGCCGTGCGCGCCCGACTCGCGGATTTGCAGAGTCGCTGGTCTTGCATCGGCGACGTCCGCGGACTCGGTGCGATGATCGCGATGGAGCTCGTCAAAGATCGCCGCCCCGACGCTCCAGATGCCGAACTCACCAAGGCGCTGGTTCAGGCCGCAGGGCGACGCGGTCTCGTGCTGCTCTCGTGTGGGGTCTATTCGAACGTCATCCGATTTTTGATGCCGCTCACCATCCCCGATGCCGAGCTCGCCGAAGGCCTCGCGATTCTCGAAGCGGCGCTCGAGGACGTGAGTCGCTGATTGGACCGAGCGCTCAACGGCCCCAGCGCGGGTCAGGCGCGGCCGACGTTCGAGTCGTTGGGAGAGTGGAAATATTCGCTCTCTTCGGAGAGCTGACGGATCAGGCGCTGCAATTCGGCCATACGCCCCTCGGCCGTGCTGATCGGCATGCACTCCACGCAGCGGGGGTCTTTGCAAGGTTGACGCGAATACAACCAATATTGGATCGCCCCGGCGAGTAGCCCATCGGCGATGTCCCAGAGGTCCGCTTCCTTGTCCCGGTCGGCAATTTGGTTGCCGAGATTCACCGCATCGGTGAACGCCGCGTCGAACCCGTTGGCGGCATTTGGAGGATCGTGAGCCATGACGCAATCTTAGCCGAACCCCCGGAAATGACTCGTTCGCAGGCGCGATAAACCCAAAAATAGAACTTTATTGCGCAATTAATTACTGATTCTTAATCCAAATGCTGGCCGGCGACGCCTACCATTAATCCTCTTGATGGTCAGATTAGCCAAGTAAAGAGCTGCAGCAATGAAGGCGAACGTCGTCGCTCCGGTAGCGTCTCCCCGGGCAGTCACCCTGCCCGCCGACGAACAGGTCGAACGGGCTGCTGCGGGACTCGCCCCCTCCCATGCTGGGGTGCTCAAGGCCGCCGAATTCGTCCGTGACCACTTCCACGAGAAGTTCGCCGCGAGCCAGATCGCTGCTTATTGCGGCCTCAGCCGGTTCCAGTTCAGCCGATGCTTCCATGCCGTCTACGGCATCACCTTCCGAGAGTACCTGCTTCGCTACCGCATCATCGAGGCCTGTCATCGCCTACGCGAAGGAAAGCTGCCCGTGACGGAAATCGCCTTCGCGGTGGGCTTCCACGACGGCTCGTATTTCGCTCGCATGTTCCGACGCTACACCGGCGTGCTGCCCTCGCAGTATGCTCCGTCGCATGATGGCGACACGCCGAGCTGATTCACCCGCTGATTCTTTGACGCGCCGCGTCTGGCGCATCCCCAAAGCCGGCTCACTCGCGAAGCTCTCGCTCATCGAAGAGTCGCTGGCTGCGCCCGCAGCGGGTGAGGTCCAAGTCGAGGTGGAAGCCGTCGGCGTCAATTTCGCCGATGTGTTCGCCTGTCTCGGCCTTTACTCCGCTACACCGAAGGGCAGTTTCGTGCCGGGACTCGAATGCGCCGGACGGATCCGCCGCCTCGGCGCCGGTGTCGACGGCTGGCGCGAAGGCGACGCCGTCCTCGTGCTGACGCGATTCGGGGGCTACGCCTCGCATCTCAATGTCGACGCCCGCACGCTCTCACCCGTCCCACAAGGCTGGTCGCTCGAGGAGGCCGCCGCATACCCCGTGCAAGCGCTTACGGCGTGGTACGGACTCGTACCCCTCGGTGCTGTCAAAGCCGGTGCCGTCGTACTCGTGCAATCCGCCGCAGGGGGCGTCGGACTCAACGCGTTGCACGCGTTACGACGTCTGCAGGCTCATCCGATCGCCGTCGTCGGCAGCGCCGGCAAGCGCGACTGGCTCATCGAACGTTTCGCGCTCGATCCGGCCACCGTGGTGATCCGCAGCCCAGCGCTCGGGCGCGATCTGGATGCGGCGCTCGCCCATTACGAACGGAGCGGTTTCGACCTCGTACTCGATGCCGTGTACGGCGAGAGCTTTCGCACCTCCTTCGACCGACTCGCTCCGGAAGGTCGGTACGTGCTTTACGGCGCGGCGGATTTCATGGGCACGGGCCAGCGACCGAATTTCCTGCGTCTCGCGTGGCAGTACCTGCGACGACCCCGCCTCGATCCGCTCGCGATGATCCCCCTCAACCGAGGACTCCTCGCCTTCAACTTGATCTGGTTGTGGGAGCAGGCTTCGCGGTTGCCCGAATCGATGCGCGCGACACTCGAACTCATCCCAGAACGGCCCTACATCGGCGCGACGTTCCCGTTCGAACGCGCACACGATGCACTCGAAGCGATCCAGTCGGGCCGCACCACAGGCAAGCTCATCCTGCGGCTGTCGTAATCCGTCGCGCGCCGCGCCGAAGAGCCTCGCGCTACAATCGGTCGATGGCTGATCCGTCCCCGACCGAGCGCCCCAAGGCCAAATCCGTCCGCCCTCTCGCTGCGCTCTGGCCTTATCTCAATCCCTATCGACGCGTACTCGCCTGGGCGATGGTCGCCCTGTTGCTCGCCTCGGGTTCGATGCTCGCTTTGCCCGTCGCGCTCTCGCAGCTCGTCGACAAGGGCATGAGCGCCGGCAACTCCGAAACCGTGAACATTTACTTCATCGCCTTCCTCGGCGTCGCCGTACTGTTCGGGGCGTTCGCGGCAATGCGCTTTTACCTCGTCACTTGGCTCGGCGAGCGTGTCGTCGCCGACGTACGCGAGGCCGTCTATCGCAACGTGATCCGCATGGATCCTCAATTCTTTGAAGTGACGCGTACCGGCGAAGTGCTCTCGCGACTCACCACCGATACCACCCTCGTGCAGTCGATCTCGGGCGTCGGCATCTCAATCGCTCTGCGCTCGACCATCAACCTCATCGGCGCCACCGTGATGATGGCGGTCACGAGCATCAAACTGCTCGGGCTCATGCTGATCGCGATGCCGGCCGTCATC
>JBIJCL010000213.1:0-4063 GCA_044344725.1 Steroidobacteraceae bacterium
GGTGATCCGCAGCGCAAAGGCCTCCTTCCCCCAGCTCTCGGCCGTTTCCACGGGATCGAGTGTGCCTGCGACAACTTGATCGAGCGCCCTCGCCGTTTCGCGTTGTAAATCTGCGATGGACTCCGCTTCGGATTGCAGGGCGGCAAGCGGTCGAGGTCCGATGGCGTTCATGACGGCTTTCCAGTCGATGCCCTTTCCGCCGTGAGTGCGCAACCAATCCTCGAGTTCGGTAATGGGAGGAACGGGTACCCCGACTCGCGTGCATCGACTCTGGACGGTGGCGGGCAATCGCGAGGGCTCCCCCGTTACGAGTAGCAACAGAGAATTCCCAGCGGGCTCCTCCAAGGTTTTCAGCAAGGCGTTCGCTGCATTGCGATTGAGCCGTTCCGCCGGGGTGATCACCGCCACCTTTCTGCCGCGACCGTGTCCCGTGAGGGCGAGTTCTGCCGCCATTTCGCGAACCTGATCGATACGGATTTCTTTGGAGTCTTCGATGGGGCTCAAGCGCAGGAGGTCAGGTTGTTCCCCCGACACGACGCGTCGACATTCGCGACAGTTTCCGCAAGGCTTGGTCGACGATGCAATCGAACAAAAAAGACGGGCTGCGAGCCACGTCGCGAGCCATTCTCCGCCGAGGCCGGGGTCGACCTGGATGAGCACGGCGTGCCCGAGGCGATCGTGGTCGATGGCCTCGCTCAGAGAGCGCTGCAGCCCTGCGAGCCAAGGGATCTCCGTGTCGAGCGGCAAGACGGCCGTCGGCGGAACGATCTCGCGCTCGGTCATCCCCAGAGCTCCTTCAGCATCGACAACGCGGCCGCTTGGACAGTTTGAGGGTCCGACGTGGCGTCGATCACGCGACAACGGTGAGCGTCACGCTTTGCGATCGCAAGGTACGAGGCTCTGACGCGTTCGAAAAACTGAAGGGTCTCGCTCTCGAAACGGTCGGCGACCGATTCGCCGTTCGCCTGACGACGCGAGCGAGCGCGGTCGAGCCCGACCGAGACCGGCAGATCGAGCAGTAAAGTGAGATCGGGCTCCAGCCCTTTATGAACCGACACGGCGAGGTGCTCGATCAGTCCGGCGTCGACTCCTCGACCGCCGCCCTGATAGGCGCGGGTCGCGTCGGTGAACCGGTCGCAGATCACCCACTCGCCTCGTTCGAGTGCCGGACGCACCAAGTTGTCGAGGTGGATGGCTCTCGCCGCAAACATCAGCAACGTCTCGGCCTCGGCCGAAAGCGACTCGTCGCCGCGCGTCAGTACGAGTTGACGCAGCCGCTCCGCGAGTGGCGTTCCGCCCGGTTCGCGGGTTTGTCGCACCGCGACGCCTCGCGCACGCAGCGCCTCGACGAGCGCACTCGCGACGGTGGACTTCCCCGCCCCCTCGATGCCTTCGAGCGTGATGAACCTTCCGCGACTCATGAAGACGGCCTCACCGTCTCGACGGCTCTTGCGTTGCGCTGCCTCTGCAACATCTGCCGAATGGCCTTGCGGTGCTCGTCATAGGTCCGTGAAAAGGTGTGTGAACCGTCGGGCAAACCGGTTGCCACGAAGAAAAGTTCTCCCGTCTCTTGTGGCCGGGTCGCCGCACGCAAGGCCTCTGCGCCCGGCAGCGCGATCGGCGTCGGCGGAAGACCTTTTCGGGTGTACGAGTTGTAGGGCGTATCGGTGCGCAGATCGCGGGTACGGATATCCCCGTCGTAGGTGTCGCCGAGGCCATAAATGACGGTGGGGTCGGATTGCAGACGCATGCCTTTTCGCAATCTTTGAACGAAGACGCCTGCCACGCGCGGGCGCTCCGCCGTCAACGCAGATTCTTTCTCGACGATCGAGGCCAGGATCAGCGCGTCGTTGACGTCGGCTAGCGGAAGATCGGCGGCGCGGTCGGCCCAGGCTGCCTCGAGTTGCTTCTCCAATCGGGCGTGGGCGAGCTTCAAGAGATCGAAATCGGTGGTACCCCAAGCGAACCGATAGGTGTCGGGAAAGAATCGCCCCTCAGGGTGGATCCCCGGTCGCCCGAGGCGCGCCATGAGTTCCGCGTCACTCACCCCATTGAGGGTTTGCTTGATGCCCTCATGCGCTGCGAGTAAACGTCGGAGGTCGGCATAGCGAGTACCCTCGATGACGACCAAAGATTCGAGAAGGACCCTTCCCTCGTCGAGTTGCCGGAGAATGTCGCGCGCCGATGCGCCCGGTGCGATTTCGTACCGTCCGACACGGACTCGAGGCGGATCGCCGAGGGTGCGCGACCACCACTCGACGATCGCGGCATCCTTGATGGCGCCAGCCCGTTCGAGGTCGAGAAGAACCGATCGGACGGTCTCGCCTCGACGAACATCGATGCGAACACTCTCGGAATGCGGACCGGGCTGATTCACGGCCGCAGAGAGCCACCACCCGACGGCAACGACGCCGGCTAGCGACAAGGCGAAAAGCACGAGCAAAATTCGCGAGATACGCACGTGGAAAGTCTAACCCGTTGTGGGCGATATCGCCCCGCCTCTCAACGCGACCGGCGTTCAGCCGTTGAAGCGTCGGAACACCAAGGTACCGTTGGTCCCGCCAAAGCCGAAGCTATTGGACACCGCGACGTCGATGGTCATCGGACGGGCCGTGTGCGGCACGTAATCGAGATCGCACTCCGGGTCCGGGTGATTCAAATTGATGGTGGGCGGCGCGACCTGGTCACGCAGGGCCAATACGCTGAGCACACCTTCGACGACACCGGCAGCGCCGAGAAGATGACCCGTCATGGACTTGGTCGAACTCACCGCAAGACGCGCCGCATGAGCACCAAAGGTTTGTTTGATCGCCACCGTCTCGGCCCGATCGCCGAGCATGGTCGAAGTCGCATGGGCGTTCAGATACTGGACGGCCGACGGATCGAGCTGCGCATCTCGCAATGCATTACGCATCGCGAGTGCTGCACCGGCGCCGTTCTCGGGCGGAGCCGTAATGTGGTACGCGTCGCCGCTCATCCCGAAGCCGACGAGCTCGGCATAGATACGTGCCCCACGAGCCTTCGCGTGTTCGAGCTCTTCGAGGAGCATCGCGCCGCCGCCGTCGGAGGCGACGAACCCGTCGCGTTCACGATCCCACGGGCGAGATGCCTCCGTCGGATTATCGTTTCGCTGGGAGAGCGCTTTGGCCTGCGAGAACCCGCCGATGCCAAGGCGGGTCGTCGACATTTCTCCGCCACCCGCGATGACCACATCGGCGTCGCCATACTGAATGGCGCGCATCGCGAGGCCCACCGCATGGGTGGAGGTGGTGCACGCCGTCACGACACCGAGATTGGGGCCCTTGAGGCCATACCGAATCGACAAGTGTCCGGAGATCATGTTGATGATGGTCGCCGGGATGAAGAACGGCGAGATCTTGCGAGGGCTCTTGGCCTCGACCATCGCCTCGTATTCCGACTCGATGGTCGCGAGACCGCCGATCCCCGCACCCATGATGACGCCACACCGCTCGGTGTCGAGTGTGTTGAAGTCGATGCCGGCGTCGGTGACCGACTGAATTCCGGAAGCCACGCCGTAGTGCATGAATTCATCCATGCGGCGCGCTTCTTTCGGGGTGATGTACTCGGAGACGTCGAAGCCGCGTACCGCCCCGCCGATCTTGGTGGCATACGCGCTGGTATCGAAACGGGTGATCAGCCCGATGCCGCTCTCCCCGCGCAGAACGGTCTCCCAAGCACTCTGGACGGTGCTGCCGACCGGGGAAACGATACCGAGACCGGTGACGACGACGCGACGCTTGCTCACGGGAGCCTCACGCGATGCGATTTCGAGGGAATTAAAAAACCGAGGCCGGCAAAAAGCCGGCCTCGGCGGTATTGGGCGCTTCGATCAGGACTTGCGACGCGCAGAGACGTAATCGATGGCCTGTTGGACCGTCGTGATCTTCTCGGCGTCCTCGTCCGGGATCTCAGTTTCGAACTCTTCTTCCAGAGCCATGACCAACTCGACCGTGTCGAGGGAGTCTGCACCGAGGTCGTCAACGAACGAGGCAGTGCTGGTGACTTGCTCCAGCTTCACGCCCAGTTGCTCGGCGACAATGGC
>JBIJCL010000214.1:0-4036 GCA_044344725.1 Steroidobacteraceae bacterium
TGCGGTGACGCGTTCCGCGATGCGTTGGCTTTCTTTGAGTGCGACGTCGGTCATCGGATGCGGTTGCCACGACTCACGATAGTCGCCGGCGATTTGCAGATGCCCGATGGGGTCGCAGAACGACGTACCACCGGCATGACGAACCGTGAGCAAAGTGATTTCGTAATCGAACTCGATGAAGCCCTCGACGATCACTCGACCCGCACCCGCGCGACCGCCCGCTTGGGCGTATTCCCAGGCGCGATCGACATCGGAGATTTCTTTGATGACGCTTTGACCCTTTCCCGAACTCGACATCACCGGCTTCACGACGCACGGCGTACCGATCGCGGCGACGGCCGCTCGATATTCCTCGTGCGTCGATGCAAATCGGTAGGGCGATGTGGGCAGGCCCAGCTCTTCAGCGGCGAGACGTCGAATGCCCTCTCGATCCATGGTCAATCGTGCCGCGCGTGCGGTCGGGATGACGTTGAATCCCTCGGCTTCGAGCGCGAGCAGCTCTTCGGTCGCGATGGCTTCGATTTCCGGGACGATGAACTGCGGACGCTCCCGAAGGACGAGCTCGCGCAAGGCGGATCGATCGAGCATGCGGATGACGTGAGACCGGTGCGCAACCTGCATGGCCGGTGCGTCGGCATATCGATCGACGGCGATCACCTCGAGACCGAGGCGCTGCGCCTCGATGGCGACCTCCTTTCCGAGTTCTCCCGAACCGAGCAGCATCAAGCGCGTGGCCGAACGTTTGCGGGGAGTGCCGATGGTGGTCATTGGAGGCCTCGGGATAGACTGCGCGGCAGTTTAACTTCAGGAATTTCCGTCATGTCCGATCCCGTCATTGCCAGCAAAACCCCGTATGCCGTCGACGTCGAGGCCGGGAAGACCTATTGGTGGTGTACTTGCGGCAAGTCCGCCAAACAGCCTTTCTGCGACGGCTCACACAAGGGCTCGACGTTCACCCCGTTGAAGTACGACGCGGACAAGACCGGTACGGCCTGGTTTTGCGGCTGCAAGCACACGGCCAATGCCCCACTTTGCGACGGTTCTCACAAAAAGCTCTAGTCGTAAGTGTTTGATATTTAAGTAACTTATTCGGGCCCCCGACGAAGGGCCGATTCGTACAGCATTTGTTCAATACAAATGCTTGACAGCCGATGAGTCGCCGGTAGAATTCCGCGCGTCAACCGTCCCTTCTGACGAGTGACCCCCGTTCGGGCGGATCGAAAGATCCGCCCATTTTTCTTTTGGGGACAAAAACTTTCTTCAACCGGAAAGCTGTTCGCTGAGTTCGAGCCAGCGCTCCTCGAGCGCGGACACTCGTCGCAGCAGCTCGGCGTGGGTCTCCGGCAACTTGGCCAGAGCCGCGTCCGACGAGGCATAACTCTTGGGGTCGGCCATCCGCTGTTCGAGCGCCAACCGCTCTTTCCCCAGTCGTTCGAGATCTTTCTCCACTTTTCGAAGTTCGGTGCGAAGCGGCGTGATCGCATTTCGGCTCTCGGCATCCTGCCGTTTTTTTTCCTTGCGAGTGGCCGACGAGGTGGCTTGCGGGTTGCCAGAGTTGGACGACGCCCGTGCTCGACGCGAGAGCCACGTGGCGTAGTCGGCGAGGTCGCCATCGAAGGGCATGACCTCGCCATGACCCACGAGCACGAACTCGTCACAGACGCTGCTCAACAGTCCTCGATCATGCGATACGACGACGACTGCACCCTCGAACTCCTGCAGCGCGAGCAGCAACGAATCACGCATCTCGAGATCGAGATGGTTGGTGGGTTCGTCGAGCAACAAGAGGTTGGGCCGCCGAGCCACGAGGATGGCGAGGGACAATCTCGCGCGCTCGCCACCCGAGAATGACGCCACCGGTTCGAAGACGCGATCACCGGAAAAATTGAAGCGTCCGAGATGATCGCGTTTTTGTTGTTCGCCCCAGACCGCCGCCTCGGGACCGCCGCGACGGGTGAGCTCCAAGATGGCCGTGCTCGAAGCGTCGAGTTGATCGACTTCGAGCTGAGCGAAAAATCCGGTTTCGAGATCGGGCGCTCCGGTACGCGAACCCGTGATCGGTACGAGCTCTCCAGCGATGGTTTTCATCAACGTCGACTTACCCGCGCCATTTCGGCCGAGGATGCCGAGTCGTGCCCCCGGTGCGATCGACAACTTCACTCCGGAGATCACCGTGCGATCGCCGTAACCTGCGCTGATCTGATCGAGGTCGACGAGCGGCGCAGGCAGCTTTCGTGGCAACTTGAACTCCCAATCGTAAGCGGCGTCGACATGCTGGGAGACCAATGCAGGAAGTCGCTCGAGCCACTTGATGCGGCTCTGGGCTTGCCTCGCTTTGGTGGCTTGCGCCCGGAAACGATCGATGAAACTTTGGACACGCTCCGTCTCGCGTTTGATGCGCTCGTTTTCGGCCTGCTGTTGTGCGAGTCGGGACAGTCGCTGTGTTTCGAATTCGGTGAAGTTCCCGGCGTAGCTGTCGATACGGCGCGCTGAGATGTGCAGTACGCGGCCGATGATCGCGTCGAGAAAATCCCGATCGTGCGAGACGAGAATCAGCGTTCCCGGATACGACTGCAACCAGTCTTGCAACCAGAGTACGGCATCGAGATCGAGGTGATTGGTGGGTTCGTCGAGCAACAGCAAATCGGATCGACACATGAGCGCACGCGCGAGGTTTGCCCGCATGCGCATACCGCCGGAGAAATCGGCGATGGGTCGATCGATGGCTGCGGGGTCGAAGCCGAGACCATCAAGCAACTCGGCCGCTCGGGTGCGGGCGGTGTATCCGCCCAGCGAGTCGTATTCGCCGAGAAGATGCGCGTGATGGATGCCATCGTCCGATTGTTCGGCATCGGCGAGCTCGCGCTCGCAGGCCCGCAACGCCGCATCGCCGTCGATGACATGTTCGATGACGGGTTGCTGCGAATGAGGTAACTCTTGGGCAACGGAAGCCACCGAGAGTTTTCCGGGCAGCTCGAACTCGCCCCGATCGGGTGAGAGCTCGCCGCGCAGCAAAGCCAGCAGCGAAGATTTGCCGCAGCCGTTTCGGCCCACGAGCCCGACCTTTTCCCCGCGGAGGATGCTGACGGACACGTCCTCGAGCAAAGGCTCGGGTCCGCGACGAAGTTGGATATTGCGCAGATGGATCACGGGCGCGATTGTACGTGTATGCTCGCCGCTCATGCGGTCCGTGCGAAATGTGCCCGACGCTTTGAGCGAATTCGAACTCACCGGCCGGAGTCGCTCGCACGTCCTCGAAGCCGCCGAGATCGGCTGTACCCTCCATCGAGACGCCCTGTCGTCCTTTCTCGCCATGCGCGAGGCTGCGACCGCGGCGGGTCTCGACCTGCGGGCTGCATCGTCCTTCAGGGATTTCGACCGACAATGCTCGATCTGGAACGGAAAATTTCGCGGTGAACGTCCGATGCTCGATCGGGCGGGCCGGCAATTGGATACCGCGTCGCTTTCGCCCGAGGAGCGGGTCGAGGCGATTCTTCTTTGGTCGGCGTTGCCCGGCGCGAGTCGGCACCACTGGGGAACGGACTTCGATGTGTTCGATGCCGCAGCGATGCCCGACCGATCTCGGCTTCAGTTGATCCCTGAGGAATATTCGAGCGAAGGACCTTTCGCGCCGCTCACCTCATGGCTCGACACGCACATGCATCGTTTCGGATTTTTCAGACCGTACGTTGCGCCGGACGGCGGAGGGCGACTGGATGGTGTCAGCCCCGAGCCTTGGCATCTCAGTTTTGCACCGCTCGCGACACGCTGCCTCGATCAGCTCACGCCTGATGTTCTGGCGCGCGCCATCGAGTCTTCGTCGATAGAGGGACGAGAGATTGTCCTGATGCGTATCGATGAATTGCACCGACGGTTCGTGGTCGATGTCGCACCTGCGCCGGCTGCATCACTCGCGATGGAACTCGGCGACCACCGGCGTATGGTCTGAGGGCCGCTCGGCGCGCCGCGGCTCGCGATCGATGTGTGACGCTACACAGCGTTTTGCCAGAGCTGCCGTCGCGAGAATCAGATCGAT
>JBIJCL010000010.1:0-14439 GCA_044344725.1 Steroidobacteraceae bacterium
CACGAGCTCTCGTGTTCACGCTGCCTGCCGCAATCGTGCTCGGTTGGATTTTGGCGAGAAAACAGTTTCGGGGGCGCGCGCTGCTCGATGCACTCGTCCACTCCCCCCTCGTTCTCCCACCGGTGGTGGTCGGCTACGTTCTACTGCTGATCTTTGGCGTTCAGGGTCCGATCGGCCACTGGCTCGATGCAAACTTCGACATGAGGCTGGTGTTCACCACCAACGGCGCAGCCCTCGCGGCAGGGATCGTCGCGCTACCTATCATGATCCGAACCATCCGACTGTCAGTGGAAGCGATCGATCCTCGGCTTGAACTGGCGGCACGCTGTCTTGGAGCAGGTGCACTCGATCGCTTCTTCTCCATCACTTTGCCTTTGGCGCTGCCGGGAATTTCCGCAGCGGCCGTGCTCGGGTTTGCGATCTGCCTCGGTGAGTTCGGCGCAGTCATCACGTTTGCAGCCAACGTCCCCGGAGAAACGCAAACACTGGCACTGGCCATCTATGGGGCGCTACAAACGCCCGGCGGCGAAACCGTCGCGATGAAACTCGCTCTGATCTCGATGACCCTCGCCTTGCTTGCCTTGCTGACGGCTGAGTGGCTCGGGCGCCGCGCGCAGCGGTGGAGCGCCTGATCGTGATTTCCGTCGACGTCTCGATCAAGCGGGGAGATTTCGTTCTCGATGTTCGATTCGAAACACCGGCAAATGGCTGTACGGCCATCTTCGGAGCCTCAGGCTCCGGAAAATCTACCGTACTTGATCTCATCAACGGCTCGCTGCGGCCGGATCGGGGGCGTATCAGTATCGGCGAACGCGTTTTGACCGACACGACATGCGGTATCGATCTGCCACCCGAACAGCGCGCGACGGGCTGGGTTCCGCAAGACGGCTTGCTCTTCCCGCATCTCACGGTGTCCGACAACCTGAGCTTCGGTGCGCGTCGCGCCATGCAGCGACCCGGTCCTCCTCGCGAGCAGGTCATCGATACGCTCGGCCTCGGTTCGCTGCTGGACCGTTGGCCACGTCAGCTCTCGGGTGGCGAACGTCAGCGTGTTGCGCTTGGGCGTGCGCTCTTGGCCCATCCGTCCCTTTTGCTGCTCGACGAGCCGCTTGCCGCACTCGATGCCCCGAGAAAGAACGAAATCTTAGGACTACTCGATCGAATCAAGCATGAGTTTTCGATTCCATCGATTCATGTCACCCATAGTCTCGCGGAGGTTCTTCGACTCGCCGATCAGCTCGTTCTGCTCGACGACGGATCGGTCGTCGCAAGCGGAGACGTTCAGCATCTGCTCGGAAGAGCCGACACGCCGCTGCTCTCGATGAGAAACGACATCGGTAGCCTGCTTTCTCTCCGACGACATTCGAGCCCATCAGCGGACAGCGGCTTCGAAGCCGATCTCGATGGGCAGCCGGTGGTTCTACCTGCGAGGCCTGAAGGTCTCGGAGAACTGTTTCGCGCCTACGTTCCTGCCAACGAGGTGATCATCGCCACCCAAGCGCCCACGGGTCTTTCGGTGCAGAACATATTGCGAGGAAGAGTAGGTCGTATGCGCGAACGCGGCGACGGTATCGTCCTCGTCGAAATCAACTTGGGTGTGCAGACCTTGCTTTCCGCCGTGACTCCAGCGGCCGTGAGATCACTTCGCTTGGTGGCGGACCTCGAAGTCTTCGCGCTGATCAAATCGGTGGCGCTCGACGCGCCGGCCGGCCTTCGCCTGATCGAAATCGGCTGACGCCAACGAGATCTGAGCAAACCTCAGAACATCTCTGAAGGACCCGGTGCATCGATATTCTTGACGGAATGTCTCGCGGCGATGAAATCGCCGGTGATCATACCGTCGTAGGACTGGCCCGGACCCACCATGGGATAAACGCCGGCATCGGGATCGATGATGACCTCGAGAAATGCAGGGCCGGGATACCGAACAAACTCTTCGATCACACGCGGGACGTCGGATTTTTTATCTAGCCGGACGGCATAGGAGAAGCCGTCTGCCTGAGCCGCCTTCACGAAATCTTTCTTGTGCAATGACTTGTCGCTCGCGGACATACGCCCCTTGAAGAAGAGCTTTTGCCACTGCTTGACCATTCCATCGCCGAAATTGTTGAGGACCACCACCTTGACGGGCAAGTCGTAGGTCGTGACCGTCTCGAGTTCGCCGAAGTTCATGCGAATCGATGCATCTCCGTCGATGTCGATGACGAGAGCCTGGGGGTTTGCGAACTGAGCGCCGATCGCCGCTGGCAGGCCGAAGCCCATCGTACCCATGGAGCCGGATGTGAGCCAGAGTCGCGGTTTTCGAAAATCGAAGTACTGAGCGGCCCACATCTGATGCTGGCCCACGCCTGTCGTAATGATCGCCTCACCACGGGTCAGCCGATTGATTTCCTCGATGACGTAATACGGCTGGATCAACTCGCTTTGACGATCGTAATTCATGGCGTGATTACGTCGCAGATCCGCGAGCTCGCGATGCCACTCGGAAAAGTCGCTGCGAAAGCCGGTACCCCGCCCGTAGCGGGTGAGTGACTCCAATGCATCACGGAGCTGGCCGACATGACTCCAATCGACACGCTTGACCTTGTTGATCTCTGCGCGATCGATGTCGAGATGCGCGATTTTCTTCGCTCGTGGCGCAAACTTCGAAGGCACGCCTGCCACTCGATCGTCGAATCGTGACCCCACGGCGATCAGCATGTCGCAATCTTCGACGGCATAGTTTGCGAAAGCGGCGCCATGCATCCCCAGCATGCTCATGGACAGGGGATGCGTCGTATCGAATGCTCCGATGCCCATCAGTGTCGTGACGACGGGGATCCCGAAGGTCGTGGCGAACTCGGTGAGTTCGGCAGACGCCTCGGCATTGATGACGCCCCCTCCGGCGTAAAGCAGCGGTCGCTTGGACGCAGAGAGCATTGCAAAGAAATCGGCGGCCTCGTCATCCTCGATACCGGCATGGGCGGTGGCGAAGAGACGTTTCCGGTATCCCGGTATGGGTAACACCCCCTCGCCTTTGAAGACTCCAGTCCAGTTCTGTACGTCCTTGGGAACATCGATGACGACAGGGCCGGGTCGACCAGTCCGCGCGATTTCGAAAGCCGTGCGAACGGTGTCCTCGAGCTTGTTGGGGTCCGTCACGAGAAAGATATGTTTTGCGACGGAGCCCATGATGGCGGGTACCGGCGCTTCCTGAAACGCATCGGTTCCGATGGCGGCAGTGGGCACCTGGCCACAGATCACGATCATCGGAATCGAGTCCGCCATGGAGTCGCGAACCGGGGTGACCGTGTTGGTTGCACCCGGTCCCGAGGTGACGAGACAGACACCCACTTTTCCGCTGGCACGCGCATAGCCTGCGGCCATGAACCCGGCGCCTTGCTCATTTGCCGGAACGATCAACGGCATCTGCGCGAGGCCGCGCTCGGCCTGCTGCAGGTTGTAGAGGAATATGGCGTCGTAGGTGGGCAGGATCGCGCCACCCGAATATCCGAAAATCGCGGTCGTCCCCTCGTCGGCGAGCACCTGTACGATCATTTCAGCGCCGGACATCATCGATCCGGCTCGCGGATGAGGTGCAAGGGACTGTGACATTTAGAACAACCAAATTACGGCCGGGGAGCTGATCAGACTACCAGTTCAATCGTCCCGTGCAATATGCTCTAACCGTCATGCGCCACATCATCGCTATCAATTTGCAAAATGAAGCCGGAGCCCTCACCCGAGTGGCCGGACTTTTTTCGACACGGGGCTACAACATCGAGTCCTTGTCGGTGGCCGCGACCGACGATGCCACTGTTTCTCGCATCACCCTCGTCACCCGAGGATCAGACTCGGTCATCCAGCAGATCTTGAGTCAACTCAACAAACTCGTCGACGTCGTATCGGTCGAGGATATGACGCAGGGCGAACATATCGAGCGCGAGCTTGTTCTGCTCAAGCTCAAGGTGCGACCCGAACAAGCCGATGCGGTACGGGGTTATGTCGTGCGCGCTGGCGGACGAGTGATAGATCCGGCCAGCGAAGGGTTCATCGTCGAGCTCACCGCAAACGAATCCGAGATCGATAAGTTCGTTTCGGATCTCGCCAAGGGCGCTCAGATGCTGGAAGTCGTTCGCAGCGGTGCGCTAGGCATCAGCCGCCTCGGCCGTTCGGCGCGGATGCGACAGGATTAACTCGTCGTACCGGAAGCGGCGCACTACACAAGTCGATCTGACCTGCAGGAACCTTGTACCACTCGTCACGTCGATTGCGACGCGCCTCCACAACCTCCGCGAAACTCTCGGAGTCGGTCCGAAGCAACTCAAGCTCGGTACGCTCTGACACAGGAACATCTGCGGCCAGACGGAATCGCCTGATCGGCGTTCTTTCGGCAGCCGTTTTGTAGAAACCCAGCGCTTCGGTTCCGCGAGGCAACGAGGCGAGCAATTCCATTCCGCTCACCGCACGTCCTGCCACAGTGATGTTTCGATCGAGTTGTCGCGGCGCATGCCCGATGACGACGTATAACTCTGCTCCGCTACCCGAATCTGCAGCGGTGTCTCGTCCCACGCCCAGCGTGCCGTAACAGTGCGCAAGCCATATGCGTCCGGCCTGTCGATCGCCCGCAGCCCAGAATCCATCCACAAAACCGGCCTCGGGTGCGAAGACATCGCCGTCGGGTAAAGCGCTGAATGCAATATCCGGCGTCCAAGCTCGCTCGAATTCGGGCGGCAAACGACTCGCCGCACCGACGATGGGTTTTTTGCCATCGGGATCGCCCCATTGGGTCACGAAGTTGTCTTGCACACGATTGATGCTGAGGCCGTCAAACCAGCCCGAACGTGCCAGCGCCCGGATATTTTCGACATGTCGGGGAGCAAAGGTCGAAGACAGCTCGAATACGACGCGCCCTGAATCGAGATCCATATAGATCGTGCGCTCGGGATCAAGGCGCCGCCACTCTTCGGGTTTAGATGCTGCGAGGACGGCGGCGACTGTCGAGGGTTTGCGGGCGACCGTGAGCAGCCCTCTTTGCGGGAACAGCGACTTGCCGTTGGGCCCAAAGAATACTTCTTCGACTCCGAAGCTGTCTGGCGTAGCCCGATAGGTCATGGAGGCTGAAATACGCTGGCGGAGAGCCGGACTCTCGTAACGGCACTTCCCCCGTTCGACACGAGCCACGAAGACGGATGGTGCTTCGCGTTCCCATTTGATCTGGCATCCGTCTGGAAATCCTTGCAGCCCTGCTGTCGCAGGAGAGCTGGCCGAGGCCAGCTTCTGGAATTTGATGGGGTCGCCCTCGAAGTTGGCGAGCCCAAGTTCTGTCGGTATCACGAAAGCTCGCATGGAGTTGTAGCGACGCTTCGGGTCTTGATCGAAGACGTACAGTTTTTGCTGCCAAGGCGCGACGGAGTCGAGCGCATCACGCGATACCTGGTGATAAATCACATACTCGCCAAAGCTCGGCAGGTCGACCCTGACGATCTTGTGATGCAACGTCGTACGGCGCTCTCCGGAATGATCTGCCGGGTCGACCACTTCGCCGGAGTAACGCCCCACGACCACTTCGACGAGTTCGTTCAACTCGGACTGGAGATCGGGTGCATCCGGCTTCTGGGCGGACACAACCGCCGATGACAGTGACAGAAGCGCGGGAGCCATCAGGATGTACAAGCGTTTCATGGGGCCATTCTAGCCCGACCACCCTTTGTCGAAAGTATGGTCATTGCCTAGACTTCCGCCCATGAATATCGATGCCAAACGCAAGGCTCTCGCTGGCGCCCTTGTCGCACCCCATAAATCCGGCGGCAAAGAGGCCATGGTCCGCGTCGGACGAGAGACTCAGGGGCGAGGCGGAAAAGGCGTGACGGTGGTCACGGGGCTGCCCCTTTCGCCTTCAGCGCTCGATGATCTTGCCAAACAATTCAAGAAGCGCTGCGGAAGCGGTGGCACCGTCCGCAACGGCAACATTGAAATTCAAGGAGATCACCGTGACCTCTTGGTCGCGGAACTTATTCAGCTCGGCTGGGCCGCTAAGCGATCAGGCGGTTGAAGATCGAGTCCATTACGGACAAACCAATCCAACGCACTGCGAAATGCGGGCTCTGCGTCCTCGGCGCGATACGACGCGCGATAGTCGGCATAAAAACCATGCTGAGCTTCGGGGTATACATCGATGCGCGAAACTTTGGCCGCCATCGATGATCCGGGCATCGCGAGCGCAGCCGTCATGCGCTCGACGGAGGTCAGAGGAATTCCGCCATCCCGCCCTGCGTATAGCCCGAGCACGGGCGCCTTGAGCGACGCTGCAACGTCCACCGGATGTTTCGGCTGCAGCGCGCTCGGCTGACCGACGACGCGCCCGTACCAAGCAACACCGGCGGCCAGTTCCGTCGAGTGGGCGGCGTATAGCCACGTGACCCTGCCGCCCCAGCAAAAGCCGGTGACTCCGACTTTCCCGGTGCCGCGTTCCCGACGTGCCCACTTTACGGTTGCATCGAGATCGTCCATCACCTGTTGATCAGGCACTTTCGACACGATGTCTCGCATCAAGGTCTGGATATCCGACACCAAGGCGGGATTACCTTGTCTCGCAAACAACTCGGGAGCAATCGCAAGCGCGCCGTGCTTGGCAAATCGTCGACAGACATCTCGGATGTGCTCGTGAACACCAAAGATTTCTTGTACGACGAGAACGACGGGGAAGTTCTTTCCCGCGGCGGGGCGCGCGAAATACGCGGGTAATTCACCGTCGCTCACCGGAATTCGTGTCTCACCCGTCTCGAGGCCGGCCGTATCGGTGGTGATGGTCGTGGCACTGATCGGTAGCGCCGCAGCGGCGAAACCTCCGACGAGCGCTGACGTCATGAAGCCTCGGCGATCCAACCCCTCGAGTGGTCGAAGGCTTTTGAGGTCGCTCATTGACTCACGTCCGCCGCAACCAAGGGAATGATCACTTCGTTACGGCGCATGAACCACGGCATGAAGGGCGCGTCGTAGCGCGCAATGATTGCACTATCCCCGGGTTCTGCACGCAAACCCTTGCGCGCGAGTAATGCACGCAAATCCCGTTCATGCTCGCGGAAGTTTTCTTCGGTCCAACGCCCAGAGTATCGCCATACCGCGACAGTTCTTGCGGGAACTTCGCGAATCGCAACACGGGGGTCGGTAGGCTTCGGGACCGTCTCACGAGTGAATTTCTTGGGGACGATAAACCCGACGCGGTAGACGCCGGCAACATTCGCTTGCTCGACAGGCGCCGTCATGGCTATTTTTTGACCTCGCCCCTGCCGAGACTGCTCGACGGGTGCGGTCATCGCGATTTCAGCCTGACTCGTATTCGCACCACTGATGTATCGGAACAATCGGCCGAATGCGATGTTTCCGGCACTCATGAACTCCGACTCGATCTCCGTCTCTGCGATCAGATAGGGCGAGTACTCGCGGAGCTCGTAGGCACCGTCCTGCTCGATGACGCGATATTCCGGGATTTCTATGGCCATTACGGGTCGTGATGCGGTCGTAAAGAGAAGCGCCGCAGCCAACGCCATCATGATACGCCGCATCAAATCACCTCGAAGAGACCTGCAGCACCAATGCCGCCTGCCACGCACATCGTCGTCACCACATATTTGACACCGAGTCGCTTGCCGGCGATCAACGCATGGCCCACGAGTCGTTGACCGCTCATGCCATAGGGGTGCCCGATAGCGATGGCGCCACCATCGACGTTCAGACGATCGTCCGGAATGCCGAGTTTGTCGCGGCAATAAATCACCTGAACCGCAAAGGCTTCGTTGAGCTCCCAAAGTCCGACATCTTCGAGTTTCACGCCAGCGCGCTTGAGCAGCTTGGGCACGGCAAAGACTGGACCGATGCCCATTTCATCCGGTTCGCATCCGGCGACGGCAAATCCGCGGAAGACTCCGAGCGGCTTCGCGCCACTCCGCTCTGCCTCGTCGGCGCTCATGACGACGCAAGCCCCCGCGCCGTCAGAGAATTGGCTTGCATTCCCCGCCGCGACGGTACCGCCTGGTGTGGCGGACTTGATCTTTGCGATGGCTTCGACGGTTGTCCCTTCGCGCAGGCCCTCGTCCTCCGAGAGCGTCACCTCGCGCGTATAAAGCTTCCCACCTGCAGCCTGATCGATACCTGCCATACGCACCGTGATCGGCGCGATCTCCGCGCCGAAGTGTCCCGCCGCTTTTGCTGCGCAGGCCCGTTGCTGACTGCGTGCGCCATATTCGTCCTGTCGCTCGCGGGAGATGCCGTAACGCGCGGCGACGGTCTCCGCGGTCTGCAACATGGTGTGATAGACGGCCGGTTTGTTCTTGAGCAGCCAAGACTCGGTCAACATGTGACGGTTGGCCTCGGCCTGCACACAGGAGATGGACTCAAGTCCGCCTGCCACGAATACGTCGCCTTCATCGGCGATGACGCGCTGAGCCGCGAGTGCGATGGCCTGCAAACCGGATGAACAGAAACGTGCGACGGTCAGTCCGGGCACGCTGACCGGCAAACCTGCGCGTAATGCAGCCTGACGAGCGATGTTGAGTCCGGTCGCACCTTCGGGGTTTCCGCAGCCGATGATCACGTCATCGATGGAGGCAGGATCAATTCCTGCTCGCTCCACTGCGGCCTTGATGACGTGTGCACCCATGGTCGCGCCATGAGTCATGTTGAGCGCGCCCTTCCAGCTCTTGGCGAGCGGCGTACGCGCAGTGGAAACGATGACGGCCTCGCGGCCTTTTGCAGCGCGGCTCATGCGGCACCTCCGGTGAATGAACGACCCTCTGACGCCAAACGCTCGATGAGCGCCGCGGGCTTCCAGAACTCTGAATCACCACCAGACTGAGTCGCGAAACTCTGCATCCGTCGCGATACTTCGTAGAGGGTTTGGGAATCGGCGTAATGCATTGGTCCGCCGCGCCAGATGGGGAAGCCGTAGCCCATCAGATAAACGATGTCGATATCGGACGCTCGTTGCGCGATCTTTTCTTCGAGGATCCGCGCCCCTTCGTTGACGAGGGCATAGACGAGTCGATCGACGATCTCACGATCATCGAGCTTCCGTAGCGGCGTGCCGGCCGCACTGCGCGCCTCATCGATCATCGCGCTCACCACCGGCGATGGATAAGCCGTGCGGTCACCTTTTTTGTAGTCGTACCAACCGGCGCCCGTCTTTTGCCCGAAACGTCCCATCTCGCAAAGCTTGTCGGCGATGACTTGGCGGACTTTGAGAGACCCTTCGGCATACTGACGCTTCCGAATGTGCCAACCGATGTCGTTACCCGCGAGGTCGCCCATCCGGAAAGGTCCCATCGCGAAGCCGAACTTCTCGACGGCACGATCGATCTGCTCGGGACTCGCGCCCTCGTTGATCATCTGCATCGCCTGTGCCGAGTAGTGATGGATCATTCGATTGCCGATGAAGCCATCGCATACCCCCGACACCACGGCCGTCTTCTTGATTTTCTTGGCCAGCGACATGGCAGTAGCCAGCACATCAGGTGAAGTTTTCGCGCCACGCACAACCTCGAGCAAACGCATCACGTTGGCCGGGCTGAAAAAATGCAGACCGATCACATCTTGCGGACGTCCAGTAAAGCCTGCAATTTGGTTGACGTCGAGCGTCGAGGTGTTGGTCGCGAGAATCGCGCCCTGCCGTACCGTCGAATCGAGGGTGCGGAATACTTTTTCTTTGACGCCCATTTCCTCGAAGACCGCCTCGATCACGAGATCGACGTCTTTGATGGCCGGATATTCGAGCACTGGGGTGAGCAGCCCCATGCGGGACTCCATCTTCGCGGCATCGAGCTTGCCCTTTTTGAGCTGGCCTTCGTACACCTCTCGGATGCGACCTACGCCACGATCGAGCGCTTCTTTGTTGAGCTCGAGAAGACGAACCGGGATACCGGCATTCAGGAAATTGATGGCAATTCCGGTGCCCATGGTGCCCGCACCGATGATGGCGACGCTTTTCACCTCACGGGACTTGGTATCCGGCGGGATATCGTCGATTCGCGACGCAGCGCGCTCGGCAAAAAACACGTGCCGTAGAGCTGCAGAAACGGGGCCGTCCATCAGTTGCTTGAACAGCCGACCCTCTTCCGCGAGGCCAGCGTCGAAAGAGTTTTCGGCGCCGAACTGCACTGCATCGATGATCGACAGCGGTGCCGGATATTCTTTGAAAGCGACTTTGGCCGTGTTACGCGCAAACTGGCAAAGGGCCTGAACGTCGGGCTCGCGTACTTTCATGTCTCGTGCACGAGGGAGCGCCTTACCTGCCTTGAGCGCAGCCGCAGATGCTTCGGCAACGGATACGGCGGCATCGACGAGCCCGGCCTCGACCACTTTGTCGAAGAGGGGTGACTTCGCGAAAAGCGTCGCCGAAAGCGGCTCCCCGGACAACATGACGTTGAGCGCGCCCTCGACGCCGATCAATCGCGGAAGTCGCTGGGTACCCCCTGCTCCGGGGAGCAAACCAAGCTTCACTTCGGGAAGCCCGATTTTTGCGCTGGTCAGCGCCACTCGATGGTGACAACTCATCGCCAATTCGAGTCCACCGCCGAGCGCCATGCCTTCGATGGCGGCGACGGCGGGTTTCGCCATGCGTTCGAGAAAAGAGTTGAGGGTCCAGAGCGACGGGCCTCGACGCATGTCCGCACCCCCGAATTCACGGATGTCGGCACCAGCGCTGAATGTGGAATTTGATCCGACGAGGACGACACCGTCGATTCCATCGTCAGCGGCAGCGCGCTCGAGCGACGAGAGCATGTCGCGACGCAATGAAAATCCCAAGCTGTTCACGGGCGGCGACTGGAAGGCGATCACAGCGATCCGGCCTCGTGTCGAATAATCCACTTTCGTCATTGACCTATACCTCTCATTTTTCTTGCATTCCGCCCGTCAGAACGATGCGCATCGCGGCCTCGACCGATAGATCCGTCGGCTGGATGCGCTCTCGGGGCAGATAAAGCGTGTAACCACCGATCTGATAACTCATGGGGAGATACACCGCGACGAGTGAGCCGTCGGTGCCGATTCCGGGCAGGCTCGCATTTTCCTGGGTGACGAAGCCGATGATCCGACCGGGGCCGAATTCGACCATGACCACTCGCTGGAGGTCGCCCCCAGTCTCTCCCACTCGGACGAGTTTCGTGAGATCTCTCAACGCGGCGAATACCGTCTTGACCACGGGAACCCGCAGCAAGAGATTCTCGCCGAGCTCGAAGAGCCGCCGAACGACATAGGCGTTCACCAACAGGCCGACGATAATGAGTAGCAGAAAACCCGCGACGAGCCCCATTCCGGGCCTGTAAAACTCAGGTGGCAAGAGCCAGTTGAGGGGCCCCGACAGCAGGGACTCAGCGGTGACGCCCAGCCAATAAACGAAATAGAGCGTCAGGCTGATCGGCAGGATCGTCAGCAGGCCCTTGAGCACAATGCGGCCGAGCGTCTTCATGAGGGGAGGTCTCCTGCCGGCGAGTATAACGGCGGGTATCATCGACCGTCGCATCGTCTGTCACCTTCCGCAAGGTTTTTCCAAAGGCCATGTACGTTCCCTCCGCATTCTCAGAGACCGATACGGAAACGATCGAACGTTTCGTCGACGAACACCCGTTGGCCACGGTGGTTCTCGTGGATGACGGTCTGCCCCACATCGATCACATACCCTTTATGAGAACCTCGGGGCTGACTCGAGGCGGACACCTCGTTGCGCATGTCGCCAAACCCAACCTCACGTGGAAGTTGGTCGAAAAAAATCCATCGGCGGTTGTCATCTTCACGGGCGCCTCGGCGTATGTATCTCCCTCGTTTTATCCGAGTAAAGCCGTCAATCACGAAGTCGTCCCTACCTGGAACTACGGGAGTGTCCATCTGCGAGGAAGATTGAGTTGCTCGCATGATGACGACGACAAAAGATGTGCAGTCGATCAGCTGACTCGGAAGATGGAAGCCTCGCGCACGACCCCGTGGTCGATCGACGATGCGCCGCGCGCTTACATCGAGAAGATGCTGACCGGGATCGTCGCGTTGTCATTTCAAATTGAAACAATCGAGGCCAAGTTCAAGGCGAGTCAGAACAAAGGTCCTGACGATCGACGCGGGGTGGTCGACGGACTTTCTTCAAATTCTTTGACCGCGGAAGCCGCGGCACTCGCTGCACGAAAATTACGCTGAAACCCGCCGGAAAGCCCAGCTCGACTAGAATCCTGGTACAGAAACTGGCCGAACATCGTCATTGTCTTTAAACTCCCAGCAGACATGAGCAAGACATCGTTCAGCGTTCTGCGAACTCGAAAGCGAAAAAGAAGTAGCGCAGCCAAAGACAGCTTGATCGAGGCTGTTAGAAACTTATTGCGCCGCTACCATCCCAGCGAAATCACCACGTCGATGGTTCTGGCCGAGGCCAATGTCGCCCGAGGAACCCTTTACCTGCATTTCGAAGACTTCTCGAGCCTCGTCGAAGTGGTTTTGCTCGAAGCGTTTTCCGAGTCTGTCGAGGAAAGTATCCATTTACTGCAGAACCTCGTCGATAGTGCGACGACCAAAAAAGCGTTCATCAAGGCAGCGGAAAAACTTACCGAAGCCTCTCAAGGGCCGGGGAGAAAAGCGTTCCGTTTCTCGAGACTGCGCCTGATCGCATACGCGGAGAAAAATCAGCGCTTCGCAAAACTTCTTGCCGAAGAACAGACTCGTCTAAACAAAAAATTCGAAGAGATCTTCGTACTCTTGAAAAAGAAGGGCTGGCTCAACAAGGGGCTGGATATCAAAGCTGTCGTGATCTTCATCCAAGCCTATACCCTAGGACAAATCATCGATGACGTCGCCGGCGAAAAGATGTCATCGGAAGGATGGAACCATCTGATCGGGCAGATTATCGAGAAGGTGTTGATCGCTCATTGATCGAACGGACTCAGGTGGCTTACCCTCGCAGGCGCCCATGAACGCCAAATGAGGAATGCCATGTCTCGCGACCCTCTCCCGTCATCCCCTGACTCCAGCCCGCAGTCAAGCCGAGGGTTGACCCGCGTATTGGACCTCGTCGAGCGCGCTGGCAATCGCTTGCCCGATCCGGCAGTGCTGTTTCTATTGCTCATGGTGGTTGCTTGGATCGTCAGCGCCCTTTTGTCCGGCATGGCTTTCAATGAAATCGACCCCCGGAGCGGAAAACCACTCGAGATCCGAAATCTCCTGGCAGGAGAGTCCATCACGGCGTTCATGGCGACAATGGTGTCTACGTTTACGAGCTTCCCGCCTCTCGGCGTGGTGCTCGTCGCCATGCTCGGGCTCGGTGTCGCGGAACATACGGGCTTCATCAATGCGATGTTGCGTGCGGCGATGGCGGTTACTCCTCGTCAGCTGCTCACCCCCGCTCTCATCGCGGTCGGCATCCTCAGCCACGTGGCCGTGGACGCGGGATACGTGTTGGTCATCCCACTCGGTGCGGTGATTTTTTATGCCGCGGGTCGCCACCCGCTCGCGGGTATCGCCGCAGCGTTTGCGGGTGTGTCAGGCGGATTCAGTGCGACGATGGGCGTGCCGTCCAGCCTCGACCCCTTGCTCGCAGGCCTGACCCAGACGGCGGCGCATCTTGTAGACCCGGCGGTCGTCGTCAATCCGCTCAATAATTTCTATTTCACCACAGCGTCTTCGCTGCTCATCATCGTGCTCGGTTGGGCGCTGACCGATCTCGTCATCGAACCTCGGTTGCGTGCTACGACCGTGGACGGCGATCCGACGAATCTACCGACCCAAGAACCCTTACAAGCAACGGAACGTCGCGGCCTTCGCTATGCACTGATCGTCGCGGTAATCGCAGGTGCTTTGTTCGCGCTGACGTTGCTGCCTGAAAACACCCCTTGGGCAGCGCAACCCAACGCGGATGGCGAGCGCCTGCTGCTCGTCTCTGGCGCACCACTCATGCAATCGATCGTCCCCATCATTTTCATCGGTTTTTTGCTTCCCGGCATCGCATACGGCGTCGCCGCAGGCAGCATCAAAACTCATCGTGACGTCATCGCAGGTATGACCAAAGCGATGTCAGGCATGGGTTACTACATCGTGATGGCGTTCTTTTGCGCGCAATTCATCTATGCGTTCGGTCAGTCGAACCTCGGCGCTCTGCTCGCCATCAAGGGAGCCAACGCCTTGCGTGAAGCGGCCCTACCCCTCGGCGTGACGCTTGCCGGTATCGTCGTACTGACGAGTCTCGTCAATTTGTTGGTCGGCTCCGCATCGGCGAAATGGGCGCTCATCGGGTCGATCATGGTACCGATGTTGATGCAGCTCGGCGTATCGCCCGATCTCACGCAAGCCGCCTACCGTGTTGGTGACAGCTCGACGAACATCATCACGCCGCTGCTGCCCTACTTCCCGTTGATCGTGGTGTTCTGCCGGCGCTACGTGCAGCGCGCCGGAATCGGGACGCTGGTCGCGTTGATGCTGCCGTAC
>JBIJCL010000215.1:0-3979 GCA_044344725.1 Steroidobacteraceae bacterium
CAAGTCAATGTGGAAGGGAAAGGTCAGATTACGCAGCGTGACCTCGTGCGTAACAGTCTACGCATGCGTCCGGATCGGATCGTCGTGGGAGAGGTTCGTGGAGCCGAGGCGCTCGACATGCTCCAGGCCATGAATACCGGTCATGACGGATCGTTGACGACCGTTCATGCGAACTCGAGCCGCGACGCTTTGAGCCGCATCGAGACGATGGTGGCGATGAGTGGCGTGCAGTTTCCGATCGCTGCGTTACGGGCGCAGATTGCTTCAGCCATCGACGTGATTATTCATATGGAGCGACACGAAGATGGGCGTCGCCGAATCACGAGTGTTCAGGAAATCAACGGTATGGAGTCGGACACCATCGTGATGTCCGAGATCTTCGCATTCACTCGATCGGGCGTGGATTCGAAAGGAAACGTACTCGGTCGCTTTCATCCGACCGGTATCGTGCCGGAGTTCTTCGACCGAATTCGCAAGCGCGGCCTGGATCTGCCGGTTTCGATCTTCTCGGATCTTGGCTAGGGAGGAGGCCTCATGAACACGATTCCGATCCTGTTTTTTCTTGCAGTGCTGCTCGCGACGTATTTCCTTCTGCGAGCTTTCGGAGTGAGCGTATTCGGTGAGGCGCGGCGCCAGCGCAAGGAGTTCGAGAAGGAATTCGGAGCCGGACCAAAAGACAAGATTACTGAAGCGGTATTGCTTCGGCGTCCGCACTTAGCGCGGCTGTCGCCCTTTGAGCGGCGCATCGAATCTCGAGCCGAAGTCAGACCGCTTTTGCGATTGATCGAGGGTGCGGGACTCGCGCTGCCGGCATATCGAGTGCTGCTCGAGATCGTGGTGTGTGGAGTCATCGGCGCGTTCGTCATGTTTTTGGTTTGGGAGAAATGGTGGGCGGTGTTGGCGACTGGCTTGCTTGCGGCGACGTTGCCGCTCGCGAGGCTTTGGTGGCTGCGCCGTCGCCGTATCGCAAAGATCGAAGCGCAATTGGCGGATGCCATCGACACCGTGAAGCGCAGCTTGAGGGCGGGCAACCCCTTCGTCTCGACCTTCAGGCTCGTCTCAGAGAGCATGGAGGCGCCCATCGCGACCGAGTTCGCCCTTGCGGCGGCAGATTTGAGCTACGGCAGTGATCCGCGCAGTGCGCTGATGGCGATGCTCGATCGAGTACCTTCCTTGCCCTTGCGCGGCTTCGTCACGGCCATTCTCGTTCAACGAGAGACGGGCGGTAATCTCGCCGAGACGCTTGATCATCTCTCGAGCGTGATTCGCGAGCGCTTTCGGTTTGAGCGCAAGCTTCGAACCTTGACGGCCGAAGGGCGCCTTTCAGCCTTGATTCTGATTTCGGTGCCTTTCGTCCTGGGCGCCGCACTTCACATCAGCTCACCCAAATACTTGACCGCACTGACCAAGAGCCCACAAGGACCGATGCTACTCGGTGGATGTGCCGCGCTCATGGTGTTCGGCGTGATCTGGATGCAGCGGATCGCACGCGTCAAGGTTTGAGCACGAAGAGAGGACACACGCCATGAATCTCAGCGCTATCACGGCTTATGCAGATCTACTTTTTCCCGTGGCGGTTGCCATCGCCGGATTCTTCGTCGCCTATGGTGTGGTGTCATGGGCTTCCGCGCTTCGCGATCCCACCCTTCGAGGATTCGAGTCGCTGGCGGAGTTGCGGGATGGTCGGCCAGGGATCTGGGCCCGCGCGTGGGCGAAGCTCGAGCCCGTTGGCCGACGACTGCTGCCGGTGATGGGTGACGAGCGAAAGCGTATCGAGAACCTGCTTTTCATCGCCGGACTCAGACATCCAAGCGCCGCATCGCTGTTCGTCTTGAGCAAGCTTTTACTGATCGTCTCGGCGATCGCGGCAACATGGTTGATGTGGCCCGAATCGAGGGAAGAGGTCACGGCCTCGCTGATCGTATTGCCCATCGCGGGAGTTACCTTGGGCGTCATTGGCCCGAACTGGTGGCTGGCCTCTACGGTAAAGCGGCGGCAAGCGAAGTTGCGTAACGGTTTTCCCGATGCACTCGACTTGCTCGTCATCTGCGTCGAAGCGGGGCTGGGTCTGACAGCTGCAATCGAACGCGTGACCGCCGAGGTCCGCATCCTTCACCCTGAGCTCGCCCAAGAATTCGCGGCGGTGAATGCGGAAATTCGGTCGGGTATCGACCGGGCGACGGCACTCCAAGGGCTGAACCGGCGAACCGGTCTACCTGAGATCCGTGGCCTCGTGACCTTGCTCGTGCAGACCATGCAACTTGGTACCGGCATCGCAGACTCCTTGCGGGTGTATTCGAGCGAGTTTCGAGACCAGCGCATGCGCATCGCCGAAGAACGTGCCGCCAAGACGGGAACGAAGATGATTTTTCCGCTGGTGTTCTGCGAGTTCCCGGCGTTTTTTCTCGTGGCGGTAGGTCCGGCAGTGATCCAGATCTACGACAGCTTTCTGATTTGATCGACCGTTCAGGCGCTCGACGGCTCAAGGAGGACGCGGATATGGTTCTAAAGCGATGGTTGCTGATCATCATGGTCTCGTCGGCCGGTTGCACGACGACCTCAACGACCTCGTCGACGTCGACCACCCAGGCGGACTCGGTGCGCGAAGCCGTTCAACCGATCGAGTCGGCGCATCACGCCGAGCGCATCAGTCTGTTACTTGCTCAAGGTGACATTGCCGCTCGCGATGGAAAGATCGACCAGGCGTTTTACCACTACATGAACGCCGAACAGCTCGACAAGACGGATGATCGGGCGCTCGTTCGAGCGGGGAACCTGCATCGAACACTCGGTAATCGCGAGGTGGCCGAGAAGGCGTGGCGACTCGCGCTCGCGCGTAAACCGAATAATGGTGCCGTACACGAAAGCCTCGGATTTCTGCTACTCGATGCGGGGCGTTACGCCGAGGCACTAACCTCGTTCGAGTCTGCGGTTCAGCATTCGCCCGATTCGCGGCGTGCGTCGATCGGGATGGGTCTTGCGAGCGAAAAGCGCAACGATTTCCTGCGTGCACTGACGATTTACGAAGACGGCCTCTCGCGCGAGCCCGGTTCGGTGGAACTTCGAACTTATCGGGCTCGGGCGCTGATGAACCTTGGACGCTTCATCGAAGCGAAGGCAGCGATCTCCGGCATCGTGGACGAGCCGATGCCGGTCACGTGGATCGTGCGGGGAGATCTCTTTGCGATCGACGGGGAATATGCGGGCGCTCTCGGATCGTATCTCGAGACGCTCTCCGAGCCTTGGGCCTATCAGCGGCTCGGTGAGCATGCGTTAAGACGTAAAGATTATGAGATCGCCATGCGCTACTTCGCGCAGGCAGCCGAGCACTCGCCCAATTTCTTTGAAGACGCCAACCGCGGTCTGGCGGTTGCTCGCGAGCATCTCAGGGCGCAGGAGCAGTCTAGATAAATTGCATTCAATATCGCACGTAACCTATTGTTTAGGTGCGGTTTCGCACAGATCGTTTGGCGCCGGATTCCTACATTGGAGGCGTTCGGATTCAAGCGGGGTTAAAGATGGTTTCTGTCAAAGAATTGGATCGTAACGAGTTGCTTTTTTCGCTGCCAATAGAGTTGCGTGAAAGCCTTGCGGCACGGCTGGAATCGATCAGCCTGTCGGATGGGCAAATTTTCCGCGAGATCGGAGCGCGTTCCTCTGACGTGATTTTTCCGCTCAGCTGCATCGTGTCGATGGATTACGTGCTCAAGGACAGTTTCTCGGCCGAGTTCCTGATTGTTGGCAGCGAGGGTGTGATTGGACTCGAGTCCTTGTTCGATCAGAGACCCGGGCCAGTGAGAATGGTGGCCTTGCAGGGCGGTACGGCGCTCCGAATCGACAAGGACGAGTTGCGCCGACGGTTTCTCGACGCGCAGCCGATCCAGCAGTCGGTCTTCCAGTACACGTTTTCCCAAATCAGGTTGATGGCTCAGACCATCACCTGCAATTGTCGACATCGGCTCGACCAGCGACTGTGTCG
>JBIJCL010000216.1:0-3949 GCA_044344725.1 Steroidobacteraceae bacterium
GCTGGCGCAGTTGCAGCGCCGCGACGAGTGCATGGTCACCGCCTCGGGCGTCAATGCCGTCGCCCAGACGCTCGTCGGGCTCACGCGCGCGGGCGATCACGTCGTGTTCTTCACGGAGGGCTACGGCCCCACGCGTCAGATCATCCGCGGAATGCTGGCGCGTTTCGGGGTCACCCATCGCATGCTCTCCATCGACGATCTCGAGGGACTCGAGCAAGAACTCTCGACTCGTAAAACCCGACTCGTCTGGTTCGAGAGTCCGACCAATCCGATCAATAAAATCGCCGATATCGATTCGATCACTCGTCTTGCACGCGCGCACGGCGCGCTGACGGTCATCGACAACACCGCCGCGGGATTTCATCAGCACGGGGAGTTCGACATCGATCTCTTCGTGCATAGCTTGACCAAGTTTGCGACCGGAGCGGGCGATGTCATGGGCGGTGCGGTCATCGCCAATCGCGAACTCATCGATCGGCTTCGCAGCGATTTCCGGTTGTTCGGGGCACACCTCGATGCCTTGTCGGCCTCGATCATGGTCAGAGGTCTGAAGACCTATTTCGTTCGCTACCGACAGCAAGCCGCGAACGCGCAAGCTGTCGCCGAACTTCTGGCGCAGCATCCGGCATGTACGGGTGTTCGATACCCAGGCCTCGCCTCGCATCCCAAGGCGGATTTGGCCCGACGTCAGATGCGTGATTTCGGTTCGGTGATTTGTTTCGATCTCGTGGCGGGCTATGAAGCGGGTCGGCGCTTCACCGAGGCGCTGCAGCTCTTTGCGCGGACACCGAGTTTCGGCTCCACGGAGTCCCTCGCCATGCCGCCGCAGATGATGCAGCCGAAAGATTTTTCACCCGAAGACCTCGCGGTGTCGGGAATCGGGCCGGGCACGGTTCGATTGTCGATCGGGCTCGAGGACGTCGAGGATTTGAAAGCAGATCTGCTCCAGGCGTTGGAGAAGGCGGGTATATGAAACGGGTCGGTGCTTTTTTTCGGCGGGGTCTGTGGGCTCTTTTTGCGTTGCCGCTCGTGCTTGCGGGATGCAGTTCCCAAGAGGAGACGGCGGTCGACGATAATTTCCAGCGCGAACTGCAAACGCGGCTCCTCGATGCCAAGCCGGGTGAAGTCATCGAGATCCCGGCGGGACGCTACGCGCTCGATCGCAGTCTCAGTCTGCGGGTGAGTGGCGTCACGATTCGCGGTGCCGGCATGAACGAGACCGTGCTCTCGTTCAAGGGCCAAAAAGTGGGTGCCGAAGGTCTGCTCGTGAATGCGAGCGACTTCACGCTCGAGAATCTTGCGATCGAAGACACCCGCGGTGATGCCGTAAAAGTCAATGAGGGAGAGCGGATCACGTTGCGCGGGTTGCGCATCGAGTGGACCGGTGGTCCGAGCACGTCGAACGGAGCCTATGGGCTCTATCCCGTCCGCACGCGACATGTGCTCATCGAAGACTGCCTCGTCATCGGCGCGTCCGATGCAGGGATCTACGTGGGGCAGTCGGAGGATATCGTGGTGCGCCGCAATACCGCGCGGCTCAACGTGGCCGGCATCGAGATCGAGAACTCGCAGCGCGCGGATGTCTACGACAATGTCGCGACCGAAAATACCGGTGGCGTGCTGGTGTTCAACATGCCGAACCTGCCGCAACGCGGCGAGGGGACGCGTGTGTTCCGCAACAAGATTCACGGCAACAACACCGCCAATTTCGGCGCCGAGGGCACGCCGGTCGCGAGTGTCCCGGCGGGCTCTGGCGTCGTCATCAACTCCAATGATCGAGTCGAGATCTTCGACAATGATTTCGCCGACAATGCAACGGCTCACGTGATCATCTCGAGTTATTTCTCGACGGGCTACATGACTGAGAAAGGGGTTGCCGAGATCTTCGATCCTTATCCTGAGGCCATCCATGTCCACGGGAACCGCTACTCAGGCGGCGGCGACACCCCCGATGGACTCGACCTCAAGGCTTTGAAACTCGCGGTCTTCGGTCTCGGCGGCCGCTTCCCGCCTGTGTTGTGGGATGGCTATGTCGATTCAAAGAAAACACGAGGCGGCAAGCTGCCCGAGGAGCTCGCGATTTGCGTGCGTGATGCAGGGCCTGTGCTGAATGCCGACGGGCCCGGAAAGTACCGCAACCCTCGCGTCTCGTCGGCCGAGTACGACTGTGCGCTCGCGCCGCTGCCGGCGGTGGAGCTCGCGTTGTGACACGCGTAGCGGTCGTGAGTGCGATGAGATCGCTCGCGCTCATGATCGCGCTCGCGGTGAGTGCCGGCTGCTCGCAAGGACCAACGGGTCCCGTGTTTCACGAGTCGACCGACCCCGAGACCCTGGCCGAGTGGGGAGTGCTCGGCATCGAAGTAGGGCGACTCGTGCCTCGAGAGGGGGTCGTCGAGTACGAACTCAATACGCCGCTCTTCAGCGATTACGCGCACAAGCTCCGTACGGTGTGGATGCCTGAGGGGACTCGGGCGACCTATGCGTCCGAGGGGGGCTTCGAGTTTCCGGTCGGCACCATCGTCACCAAGACCTTTTATTACCCGCTGGCGGCGGGGGGCGATCCGTCGCACGTGCTTCGAACCGCGGAGGCGCGAGGGCTCGAGCGCGGCGGCCGACTCGTGCTCGATCAGGTGCGTCTCATCGAAACGAGAGTGATGGTGCGTCGTGCCTCAGGGTGGGCGGCCTCGACCTATGTCTGGGACCTCGCGCAACGCGAAGCGCGACTCGAGAGGGCGGGTGCGGTGCGCGAGCTCACGCTCGTGAGCGAGGGCGAGGCGGAGTCAGGCCGCGGTCAGGTTGCTTTCAATTACGTCGTGCCGGACGTCAACCAATGCGCCGGGTGTCATGCGACCGACGTCAAGCGCGGGAGCTTGTCGCCGATCGGCCTCAAGGCCCGTCATCTCAATCGCGAGCACGATTACGGCGAGGCCGGGGGTCGCGCGAATCAACTCGAGCACTGGGTGGGTACCGGACGTCTTTCCGCGCCGGGAGGTGGCACGACGAGCGCCGTTACGCTGCCGCGGTCCGCCGTCTGGAATGACGCGCAGGCGCCGCTCGAGGCGCGTGCGCGGGCTTACCTCGACATCAACTGTGGGCACTGCCACAACCGCTTGGGGCCTGCAGACACCTCAGGCTTGTCTCTGGACGCCGCCGAGACCTCGCCGGTCGCGCTCGGGGTCTGCAAATCGCCGATCGCCGCGGGGCGGGGGACCGGGAATCGTCGCTTCGGTCTCGTGCCGGGTGCGCCCGATGAGTCGATTACGGTCTATCGCATGGCCTCGACCGACCCGGGCGCCATGATGCCCGAGCTCGGGCGGGCCCTGGCGCACGAGGAAGGGGTGGAGCTGATCCGGCGATGGATCGCCGAATGGCCGGACGCCCGCGGCTGTGATCAGGTGACGTCGAACTCGGCGCGCCACTCGGCGAGCGCGGCCCGGTTATCGAGATCCCAGGGGTGAAAGCCCGGTCGGTACCACGCGAAATAACTGCGCCAACCCTGCCGGAAGATCCCCGGATCGCGCCAAAGAAATCGTGACACGGCCTTGCGGGCCTCAGCTTCGCTATAACCGTCGGCCTGCAGCAGGCAGGTGGCATGGCTCGCGATGTTGCGCGTGAAATTGAAGGTGATGTAGATCATCGACCAGCAGCGCAGTAGGTAGCGCTTGAGCGGCGACCAATGCTTGGTTACCTCGAGGAACACGTCGAACGCGACCGCCTTATGCTCGGTCTCTTCGAGCGCATGCCAGCGCCAAAGGCGCGCGATCTCGGGATCGGCGTTCGCGAACAAGCCCCGATTCTGCATATGCATGTCGGCCATCATGGCCGTGAAATGTTCGAGTGCGATGGTCGACAGCAGCATCGCGTACGGACCCTTCGATCTGTTGAACGCGATGCGGGATCGGATTCGTCCGAGTATCTCCTCCACGGGATACTTCTCGCGATCGATGAT
>JBIJCL010000217.1:0-3919 GCA_044344725.1 Steroidobacteraceae bacterium
GCGGGCACGTCCGTCGGCATGGGCGAGATCGACTTCGGAAGATAGTTGCTGGACCAGATACTCGGAGAGCGGCAGGGCTTGGTCGAGCCGCGCCTCGAAGGCTTCGCGCCCTTCTTCGCCGACCAGGGTGTCCGGGTCGTGTCCGTCGGGCAGGAACAAGAATTTCAACTGCCGTCCTTCGCGTACCTCAGGCAGCGCGTTGTTGAGCGCGCGCCATGCGGCGGCACGGCCAGCCCGGTCGCCATCGAACGCAAACACCACTTCGCTTACGAGTCGGAACAAGCGCTTGAGGTGCTCCGGTGTCGTGGCCGTCCCGAGCGTGGCGACAGCGTAATGAATACCGGCCTGGTGCAGTCTGACCACATCCATGTATCCCTCGACCACCATCAGGCGATGCAGAGGAGCTCGAGTCTGACGAACTTCGTAGAGGCCGTAGAGTTCGCGGCCTTTGTGAAAAAGCGTCGTCTCCGGGGAGTTCAAATATTTGGGTTCCCCTTGATCGATGATTCGCCCGCCGAAGGCGATGACACGTCCGCGCGCATCGCGGATGGGGAACATGATGCGGTCGCGAAATCGATCGTAGTGACGCTCGCCGTCGCGGCCGGTACTGCCGTCGCGCTCGATGATAAGACCGCAGGCGAGCAGGGCCTCACGCCCTTTTGTATCTTTAGAGAAACGATCAAGGATTTCATTCCATGAATTGGCTGAATATCCGATACCAAATCGCTGGATGATCTCCGCGCTCAGGCCGCGATTTGCAAGGTACTTGGAAGCGCGTGAATCAGCCTTGAGTTTGGCCGCCCAGTGTTTGGCGACCTCGGCCATGAGGCCAGCGAGATCCGCCTGGTCTCGACTCCGATCATCGTTGGGGCGGGCCTCGCGAGGGATCTCGGCGCCGAGTCGCGAGGCCAATTCTTCGACGGCTTCGACGAAGCCCAGTCGATCGTAATTCATCAGGAATCCGAGCACGGTGCCATGGGCACCACATCCGAAGCAGTGATAGAACTGTTTATCCGGACTTACCCAGAACGAAGGCGTTTTTTCGTCGTGGAAGGGGCAGCAGGCGCGAAATTCTTTGCCGGCTTTTTTGAGCGGAACGCGCGCACCGATGAGCTCGACGATGTCGGTACGTCCGACGATATCGTCAATGAAACTCTGGGGAATTAGCCCGCCGCTGCGCCCGCTCATGGGCAAATAGTAAGCGGTCGGTTCAGCCGGCGCTGAGCTTTGCCTTGATGAGGGCGCTGACGACGCCCATGTCCGCCTGGCCGGCGGCGCGAGATTTGACGAGCGCCATCACCTTGCCCATGTCCTTGACGGTGGCGGCGCCGGTCTCGGCGATGGCTGCCGCGACGAGTGCGTCGACTTCGGACTGGGACAGCTGCGCCGGCAGATAAGCCGACAGCTGTTTGGCTTCGGCGGCTTCTTTTTCGGCGAGATCGGTGCGTCCGCCCGCTTCGAACTGGGCGATGGCTTCTTTGCGCTGCTTGATCATTTTTTCGATGACCGACAGCACTTGAGCGTCGTCCAGCGTGATCCGCTCGTCTACCTCACGCTGCTTGATGGCAGCCTGAAGCATGCGAATGACGCCCAGACGCTCCTTCTCTGCGGAGCGCATGGCGTCCTTCATGTCTTGAGTGATGCGCTCCTTGAGCGACATCGGCGTTTATCGGGCGCGAGAGAGGCTGGTGCGCGGCGAGGAGCGCTTCTGATGGCGCTTCACGGCGGCAGCTTTCTTGCGCTTACGCTCCTGAGTCGGCTTCTCGTAAAATTCGCGGCGGCGAAGCTCGGTGAGGACACCGGCCTTCTCGCAGGCGCGCTTGAAGCGACGCAGGGCAGCGTCGAAATACTCATTTTCTCGAACACGAACGCTCGGCATCTCGACCTCAACCCCTTGATAAGTAAGGAATTCCTAAAGCGCCCTGCGGAAACAGGGGCGGCGATTCTAATGATCCCCGGAGCAAAAGGCAAAATCCTCGATCGTCTATGCGCATCCTAGCCATCGAATCTTCCTGTGACGAATCCGCTGCAGCCGTTTTTGACGGGGCGGGCGGTTTGCTCGCGCACGAGGTGTTTTCGCAGATCGATTTACACCAGGTTTACGGTGGCGTGGTGCCTGAACTCGCCTCCCGGGACCATGTTCAGCGCCTGCTGCCAATGGTTGATCGGGTTCTCGCGCGGGCGGGCGCGGATGGCAAGCCGATAGAGGGCATCGCCTACACGGCCGGTCCCGGTTTGATCGGAGCTTTGCTGACCGGGGCGGCGCTAGCGCGCTCGTTGGCGCATGCGTGGGCGGTGCCGTCGTTGGGTGTTCATCACCTCGAGGGGCATTTGCTCGCGCCGCTGCTCGAGCCGGTACCGCCTGACTATCCCCACGTGGCTTTGCTCGTGTCGGGTGGTCATACGATGTTGATCGAATGCGCCGGGATCGGCCGTTACACCTTGCTTGGTGAAACGCGGGACGACGCGGCGGGCGAAGCCTTCGACAAAAGCGCAAAGCTGCTCGGACTGCCTTATCCCGGTGGGCCGCACCTCGCGCGCCTCGCCGAGGCGGGTCGACCTTCGCGTCATGTATTTCCCCGACCCATGCTCGATCGGCCGGGACTCGAGTTCAGTTTTTCCGGACTTAAAACCGCCGTACTGCACGCCGTTCGCGCGCTGCCCGACGCAAACGATCAGGATCGCGCGGATATCGCACTCGCGTTGCAGGATGCCGTCGTCGATACGCTGGTCGCCAAAAGTCTGAGGGCCGTCGCCCACACCGGACTCGATACGCTCGTGGTGTCGGGCGGTGTGAGCGCGAATCGTTCTCTGCGCTCGCGGCTCGACCAGGCAGCCGCGAAACAAGGTGTTCGCGTGTACTATCCGCGGCTCGAGTTTTGCACCGATAACGCCGCGATGATCGCCGTAGCCGGTCATGCACGCCTTTCGGCGGGCGAGCGGGACGCGATCGGAATTCGGGCGAGGGCTCAGTGGCCGCTAGACAGTTTGCGTCCGCCTGGAAATCTTTGAGGAGTGTTTCATACCGTGACGACTCGCGCTGCTGACAAAATTTTTCTGAGAGGCCTCGAGGTCGAGTGCATCATCGGCTTCATCGACTGGGAGCGCCGCGTGAAGCAGCGCATACAGATCGATCTCGAGTTGCCGGTCGACTGCACTCGCGCGGCGCGGTCCGACGACGTGGTCGATACTCTCGACTACAAGAGCGTCGCCAAGCGGGTAATCGCATTCGTCGAGGCCTCTGAGTTCATGCTCGTCGAGACGATGGCTCATCGTATGGCGATGTTGATCCTCGAGGAGTTCGGCATCGAGTGGGTCCGTATCTGGATCAACAAGCCGGGCGCCATTCGCGGTTCGCGCGATGTGGGTGTCGCCATCGAACGCAATCGCGCCGATCTGGCTGCGTCAAAATAATTTTTCCTCATGACGCGAGTATTCGTGGCGGCGGGAAGCAACGTCGATGCCGAGCGAAATCTTCGCCTGGCATCCGATGAGCTAGTCAAAGAATTCGGGCGGGTCGAGTTTTCGCCTGCCTACCAAAATGTCGCCGCAGGCTTCGAAGGTGACGATTTCATCAACTTCGTGGCGGCGTTCGATACCGACTTGACGGTGCGCGAGGTCGTTGCCGAACTGCAGCGCATCGAGGGCATGTGCGGCCGTGAGCGCAACGCACCGAAGTGGGCACCGAGAAGCATGGATCTCGATATTTTGCTGTTCGGAGACATGGTGTGCGACGAGCCTGGGCTCGTTCTGCCACGGCCCGATCTCTTGCGTCGAGCTTATATGCTCGGACCGATGGCGGATGTCGGTGGCGAAGTGGTCCACCCGCTCGAGCATCGAACGATTTCCGAGTTGTGGGAAAAATTTGATCGTGACGCCCATCCGCTCACGAAGATCGAGTTGTCACTCGGCGCTCGAT
>JBIJCL010000219.1:0-3889 GCA_044344725.1 Steroidobacteraceae bacterium
GCGCGAAAGCTCGGTACGGGCAGCATCGCCCACGGCTGCACGGCAGCCGGAAACGATCAAGTTCGTTTCGAAGTGGCCCTGCGAACGCTGGCGCCCGAACTCGAAGTCATCGCGCCCGTCCGCGACCGACACTTCAAGCGACAAGAAGAACTCGAATTTCTGCAGAGTCGAAACCTCCCCGTACCGCCCTTCGGCGCCGCGTACTCGATCAACCGCGGTCTTTGGGGCGTGAGCATCGGCGGCAAAGAAACCTTGACCTCGCAAGGCAGCATTCCCGATGACGCGTGGGTGCTCTCCAAAGACGCCTTCACCAAGCCCCGAGCACACGAGAGACATTCTGTGCACTTTCAGAACGGCGTGCCCTGCGGTCTGGACGGCAAGACGATGTCTCCCGTGGAGATCATCGAAACGCTCGAGACGCTCGCCGGACCTTTCGGAATCGGTCGGGGCATCCATCTCGGCGATACCATCATCGGCACCAAAGGGCGTGTGGCCTTCGAAGCTCCCGCTGCCGAAGTGCTGCTCAATGCCCATCGCGAACTCGAGAAACTCGTGCTCACGGGGCGGCAGCAGCGAATCAAAGAAATGTTGGCCGGGCCTTACGGCGACTGGGTTCATGAAGGTCAGTTGCTCGATCCGGTATGTCGGGATATCGAGGCGCTCTTCATTTCTTCACAACAACGCGTGACGGGCATCGTCAACGTGCTTTTCCGTCCGGGCTCGGTATTCGTGGAGGGCGTGGATTCTCCCTACTCGCTGATGGCCGCCTCGAAGGGCGTATACGGCGAAGCCACGGGAGAATGGACGGCCGCCGACGCACTCGGCTTTTCGCGCATCGTCGGACTCACAGGTGTTTTCCATCGTCGAGCGGGTGAACTCGCAACAGCTCAGGGGACTTCCAAGAAATGAGAACCATCGTCGTCGACAAGATCGCCTCCGTCACGCAGGCCTGCGGCCTCGGACAAGAGGTGCGCATCGCCACGGAGAATCTGCCTTCCGAAGAAGGCGTCGTGGTGGTCGTGGAAATCCTCAACACCAAGTCGAGTTACAACACGCTCGAGTTGACGAGCGGCCGCATGGCGAAGGTCACGAAGGGTGACATCGTGGTGGGTGCTCTTGGGCACCGCAAAGCCCTCTTCGGTTATTCGGGTCACGTACCCGAAAAACTCGCCGTGGGCGATGTCATCCAGATGCTCAACATCGGCGGCGTCTTGGGTGTCTGCGATTCGGCCAACCCCGACAAAGGCAAACCTTTCGACTGCCGTGTGCTCGGTGTGGTGCTGCACTTCCCCTACCTCGGCGAGCGTATCGGCGTGCCGGCGCGAGCCGGTTATCGAAAACTCAATCTCGCCGCGCCGCTCGATTCTCAAGGGGTACCCGTCGTGGCGCTGGCCGGCACTTGTATGGAAGCGGGCAAGACCGCCGCGGCCTGCGCGATGGTGAGTCGCATGCGACATCGTGGTCTCGTGGTCGATTGCTTCAAGGCGACCGGCGTCTCGCTCCGTCGCGACATCCTCGCCATGGAGGATGCGGGTGCACGAAATTCCATGATCTTCACCGATCTCGGGATCATCACCACGACTCGCGCCGTCGGTCCCGCGCTGACACGCACGATGATCACCGACATCGCGGTCAAGAAACCCGATGTCATCGTCTTCGAGCTCGGCGACGGCATTCTCGGCACCTACGGCGTCGACTCGATCCTCGAATGCGCCGATATCCGTAAAGCACTGACGGGTGTCGTGCTGTCGGCGAACGATCCGGTCGCGGCTTGGGGCGGCGTCAAATTGCTGCGCGAGCGCTTCGGCATCGAGCCCTGCGCCGTGACGGGACCGGCCACCGACAATGCCGTCGGCGTCGACATCATTCGCGAGCAGATGAAAGTGGCCGCGTTCAATGCGCTGTCGGATGGCGCGGCTCTCGGCGACTGCGTCATCGATGCCATCGGACTCGGCGCACGATTCCCCGTGGTGGCGGCATCGTGAAGAAGACTCCGACACTCGTCCTCGGCGGCACGGGATACGTTGCGGGCGAAGTCCTTCGCCTCGTGGCGGGGCATCCGCACCTCGAGATCGTCGGTGTCATGTCCGACTCGCAACCCGGCGAGTCGGTCGCAAAAGCCTTCCCTCACCTCGCGCCGGTGCTCGGTGATCTGCGCTTCCTCTCGGAATCCGAGATCGTGGCGCTCATCACGACACTGCCGAAGAGCGCGGTTTTCTCTGCTGCGCCGCATGGTGTGAGCGCGGCGCTCATCGACAAGTTGTTGCAGGCCGCGGAAGCCGCGGGTACCCATCCCCACGTGGTCGATATTTCGGCCGACTACCGTTATGCCTCGGCGGATGCGTATGCCGCGGTTTACAAACATCCGCACGGCGCGCCGTCGCGACTCAAAGATTTCACCTGCGCCCTGCCCGAGCATTTGAAACAATCACCGACACCGCACGTCGCCCACCCGGGCTGCTTTGCGACGGCGACTTTGCTCGCAAGCGTGCCGCTGCTCTCGCTGGGTCTCGTCTCGCCGACTCTGTTCGTCAGCGGCGTCACGGGCAGCACAGGCTCAGGCCGAAAACCCGTCGATGGTACTCATCATCCGACACGGCACAGCGACCTTTACGCCTACAACGCGCTCGCCCATCGCCATGCGCCGGAGATCACCGCCTGCGCCGCAGCGGCGAGCGGTATCACCGCAAACTTCGCTTTCGTGCCCCACTCCGGGCCGTTCGCCCGCGGCATCCATGTCACCGTGCAAGCCACCCTCGCACCAGCGCACGCTGGACTTGACACCCAGGCGCTCCTCGCGAAGTTGCGCAGTTTTTACGAGAGCTCGACATTCGTGCATGTCGTCGATGCTCCGCCTCGCCTCAAGGACGTGGTCGCGAGCAACTATGCGCGGCTGCATGCCTCCACCGACGGTCGCACGCTCGCCGTGATGTGCGTGATCGACAATCTCACCAAGGGCGCTGCCGGTGGTGCAGTGCAGTGGATGAATCGGCTACTCGATTTGCCCGAGCACATCGGTCTCACCGCACCGGCTGCAGGCTGGACCTGACCTTATCAACCAAGAGCCTTCACCCATGAGTCCCGTCGATCATCTCGCTCCGGTTTTCGCGCAATACCCCATCGAAGTCGTCGATGCGGAAGGGGTGTGGCTGCATACGCGAGACGGGCGCCGTGTTCTCGATCTTTATGGCGGTCACGCCGTCGCGGCACTCGGCTACAAGCACCCGGGCTGGACGAGCGCTCTGACTCGACAAGCCAATGCGTGCAGCTTTCAAAGTAACGCCGTACCCATGGACGTGCGGGTGCGCGCCGCGACTCGACTCGCCCGCTTCGCGGGTGATCACTTCGACAGCATTTTTTTCGTGAACTCTGGCGCCGAAGCCAACGAGAACGCGCTACGCATGGCGTTCAAAATGACGCGTCGCTCCAAAGTCGTCGCCATCGAAGGCGCTTTTCATGGACGGACCGCCGCCGCCGGCGCGGTGACCTGGGGCGCAGACAAAAAATGGTACGAGTTCCCGCGTGCGCCTTTCGAAATTGGTTGGATACCGCGGCGTGACGTGAGCGCCATTGCCAGTCAGGTCGATACCGATACGGCAGCGGTCATCGTCGAGCCCGTTCAGGGTGTCGGTGGTGCCTTCGACATGGGCCACGAATTCCTCGCCGCACTTCGCGCGCGCTGCAACGAGACCGGCACCGTGCTCATCTTCGACGAAGTGCAGATCGGCGTGGGTCGCAGCGGTCAGCCGTTCGCCGCTCAGTTCTATGACGTCATGCCGGACATGATCACGACGGCGAAAGCGCTCGGCAACGGCTTCCCCTGCGGCGCGTTGCTGATGACCCCTCGCGTCACGGATGCGCTCAAGCTCGAAGGGCTCGGCACCACCTT
>JBIJCL010000220.1:0-3874 GCA_044344725.1 Steroidobacteraceae bacterium
GACGAGACGCTCGGCGATGCGTTGGCGAAGCCGCGTCATCGGCACGCGCTGCTCGGCGCGAGGGCCTGACGGCACTGCCTTGCCCGCCGATGCACTCTTCGTGGTCGCCGATGCAGGAGCCGATGCGGGAGCCGACTGTTTCGCCGCATGAGCGACGACGTCGGCTTTGGTCACGCGACCATCACGACCCGTTCCGCTCACTGCCGCCGCTTCGACACCCGTCTCTTCCACGACACGACGCGCAGCAGGTCCAAGCTTGGCACCGCCCGCCGACTTCGCCGAAGTTTCGGTCTTGCCAGCGGCAGACTCGGCCTTCGCCGCCTTCGGCGCCGCCGCTGCGGCAGCGCCCGGCTCGAAGATCGCGAGCAAATCGCCGCTCTTCACGGTGGCACCCTGCTGCACCTTGAATTCTTTGATCACTCCGGCCGATGGGGCCGGAACCTCGAGTACCACCTTGTCGGTTTCGAGATCAGCCAGGTTCTCGTCGCGATTGGCGGCCTCGCCGGGCTGCTTGCGCCAGGCGACGAGCGTCGCATCGGCCACGGATTCGGGAAGTTGGGGAACACGGATTTCTATGGTCATGATGTCGATGTTTCCTGATCAATGCTTGCCAGCGCCCGCTGCAGAGCGCACGGGCTTGGTGTTCTCTTCGGTGAGTCGGCGGGTGACACGTGTGTCCCCTTCGCGAGCGACCGACTGCAGCGCAGCCTTCACGAGACCCGACTGCTCCGCATCGTGGATCTTGCCGATACCGGTCGCGGGGGCTGCAGCCGGCGCACGACCGGCGTAAAGCAAGGTGCGCTTTCCTGCGAAGGGACGCTCGAGACGATGACGGATCTGATACCACGCGCCCTGGTTCTGCGGCTCTTCCTGACACCACACGATTTCCTGGGCGTTCGGGTATCGCTCGATCGTCGCCGCATACTCCTCAGCGGGGAACGGATAGATCTGTTCGAGTCGAACGAGCGCGACGTCGCTCTGGCCCGAAGCGCGACGCGCCTTGAGCAGATCGAAGTACACCTTGCCACTCGAGAAGACGACTCGCTTCACTTTGGCGCGATCGATCTCATCGATCTCGTCGATGATGTTCTTGAACGAACCGCTCTCCAGATCTTCGAGCGTCGAGACCGACAAATCGTGACGCAACAAACTCTTCGGCGTCATCACGATCAGCGGCTTGCGGAATTCACGCAGCATTTGTCGGCGCAGCATGTGGAACATCTGCGCCGGCGTCGACGGCACGCACACCGACATGTTGAGCTCGGCGCACAGCTGCAAAAATCGCTCGAGTCGCGCCGAGGAGTGCTCGGGGCCCTGGCCCTCATAGCCATGCGGCAGGAACAGCGTGAGTCCGCAATAGCGTCCCCACTTCGCTTCGCCGGAGCTGATGAACTGGTCGATGATCACCTGCGCACCGTTGGCGAAGTCGCCGAACTGCGCCTCCCAAACCACGAGCACGCCGGGATCGGTCTGCGAGTATCCGTATTCGAAGGCCAAGACAGCCTCTTCCGAGAGGACCGAGTCGATGACCTCGAACCGAGGCTGACGCTCTGCGATATGTTTGAGCGGGATGTGCGCCGCGCCGGTGTTTTGATCGTGCAGCACCGCATGTCGATGGAAGAACGTGCCGCGTCCCGAGTCCTGCCCCGAGATGCGGACGGCATAACCATCTTCGAGCAAGCTCGCGTACGCGAGCGACTCGGCACAACCCCAGTCGAGCGGCAGCTCGCCGGCGATCATCTTGGCGCGATTCGCGATGACCTGCTGGACGCGCGGGTGCATCACATGGCCCTCGGGCGTCGACACCAGTCTTGCGCCGAGCGCCTTGAGACGCTTCATCTCCACACCCGAGCGAACCGTCGCCGTCCAGTCGATGGTGCGCATGTACGCGCTCCAGTCGACCGTATATTTGTTGCCGATCATGCCGAGCGAGGCCTTCGCCTGCGGCCGTCCCTCATCGAGACCCGCACGATACTGTTCGATCAATCCGTCGGCATCGAACTGCGTGATCACACCCTCCGCGACGAGTCGATCGGCATAGAGTTTGCGCGTGGTCGGGTGCTTGCGGATGACGCTGTACATCATCGGCTGCGTCGCAGCGGGTTCATCCGCCTCGTTGTGACCGAGACGTCGATAGCAGACGAGATCGATCACGACGTCCTTGTGGAAGCGCTGTCGGTATTTCATGGCGAGGCGCGCCACGAACACCACAGCCTCCGGATCATCGCCGTTGACGTGGAAAATCGGCGCTTCGAGCATCTTCGCGACATCCGAGCAGTACATCGTCGATCGCATGTCGTTCGGGTTCGAGGTCGTGAATCCCACTTGGTTATTCACGACGAGATGAACCGTGCCGCCGGTGTAATAGCCGCGGGCCTGCGACAACTGCATCGTCTCCATGACGACACCCTGACCGCCGAACGCCGAATCGCCGTGGATGAGACACGGCACGACTCGCTCGCCGAGCGAATCGCCGCGGCGCTCCTGGCGCGCTCTCACCGAGCCTTCGACCACCGGATTGACCACTTCGAGATGCGAAGGGTTGAACGCGAGTCCGACGTGGACATTGCCGCCGGGCGTTCGCAGATCGGCCGAGAAGCCCTTGTGGTACTTCACGTCACCCGAACCCTTGACCTGCGAAACGTCGTACTTGCCTTCGAACTCTCCGAACAAATCGGAGGGCGCCTTGCCAAGCACATTGACGAGTACGTTTAGGCGACCGCGATGCGCCATGCCGATGACGAACTCTTCGACGCCGAGGCTCCCACCCGTCTGGATGAGATCGTCGAGCAGCGGGATCAGCGAGTCACCACCCTCGAGCGAGAAACGTTTCTGACCCACGTACTTGGTGTGCAGGTAACGCTCGAGACCTTCGGCCGCCGTCAGCTCCCAAAGAATGTTCCGACGTTCCTCGGCCGAGAAACGATGATGCATCCGACCCGACTGGAACTCATCCTGCAGCCACAGTCGCTCTTCGGTATTCGAAACGTGCGCAAACTCCGCACCGACGGAGCCGCAATACACATGCTCGAGGGTCGAGATGATCTCGCGCAGCGTCGCGCGGCCCGGAACGTTACCGACACGGCTGCCGGTGAAGAACGGCGTATCGAGATCACTTTCCGAGAGCCCGAAGTACGCAAGTCCCAATACTTTGGGTCGCTCGCGCTGCATGAGGTTGAGCGGATCGAGCTTGGCGATCAGGTGACCGCGATTCGCGTAAATCTGGAGGAGACGGGAGACTGCGCCTTGCTTCGCGCTGGCATCACCGTCGAGTGCGGCCGCGACCGCTACACCCACCTGCCGAGCGGCCTGAGCGCGCTCCGCGATCGCGTCCTGTATCGCGCGATGCGAACGCTCCGGGGCAGTAGGCTGAGGTAGACGAGCAAAATATTCACGCCAAGCGGCCGATACCGACGCCGGGTCGTTCAAATATTGTTCGTAGAGGGACTCGACATAGTCGGCATTGCCGCCGTAAAGCGGAGAGGTAGCGAGTTGATCGCTGCGCGAGGCGCCCATGAGTAAATCAAACCCCCGGAACCGTAGAAAGCCCGCCATTCTACCCGAAGGGTATTGAGAGGTTGGGTAGTGGCGCCCCCGGCCGGAGTTGAACCGACGACCTTGAAGTGCTCCTTCGAGCGGAGCCGCAAGAGGTAATGGCGCCCCCGGCCGGAGTTGAACCGACGACCTACCGCTTAGGAGGCGGTCGCTCTATCCACTGAGCTACGGGGGCACGCCCGGTGACCGAGGGAAATGGTGGAGCGGAGGAGGATCGAACTCCCGACCTTCGCATTGCGAACGCGACGCTCTCCCAGCTGAGCTACCGCCCCACACGAGGGCGGCGATTCTAGCACCACCCCACCGCCAGTTTTATATC
>JBIJCL010000012.1:0-14029 GCA_044344725.1 Steroidobacteraceae bacterium
CCATGCCGCCGCCCGCGCTTAAGTTCGGGTTTTATATGTCGCAGCCGCCGAGCTCCGCCACACTGCGCTCGAGCCAGGCTTTGTAGGCCTCGGCATCGCGCACGTTGACCGCGCCACCCGAGACGTTCACGCCTTTGGTCTTGATTTCACGAACCGCAGATTCGACTTCGTCCTCGCTGCGCGCGCAGAGTGCGACATCGCAACCCTCTGCCGCGAGCAGGTCGACGATCGCTCTTCCGATTCCCTTGGTGGCACCCGTGACGAGTGCCCGCTTTCCGCGCAATCCGAGATCCATTCTGCTTTTCTCCTGGTCGATTACTGGATGGTGAGGCCGTTGTCGAGCACCAGCTCGGCACCATTGATGTATCGCGATTCATCCGAGGCGAGGAATACGACGACGTTCGCCACGTCTTCGGGTTGTCCGAGGCCGGGACCGCTCTGAGTGTAGAACTCGCGAGTGAGTCCGAGCAGGCGATTGGCTTCTTCGATCATCGGTGTATCGGTTGCACCGGGGTGCAGCGAGTTGCAGCGGATGTTGTACTTCTGCATCTGGCACCAGATGGCGATCGCCTTGGTCATGCCGCGCACCGCACCTTTGGCAGCCGAGTAGGCAAAGAAAATCGGATAGCCGAGGTGCGTGGCAACGGAGGCCATGTTGACGATGGAGCCACCGCCGCTCGCGTGCATCGCGGGGATGGCGTGTTTGCAACCGAGGAAGGTGCCTTCGCTCATCACGGCGTTGTGAAGCTTGAACTGCTCGAGGGTGGTGGACTCGGGCGTCGCCGGCTGGACGAGGCCCGCGTTGTTGACGAGGACATTGAGCTTGCCGAATTGCTTGACCGTCGCAGCGATGACTTCTTGCCAACGCGCTTCGTCGCGGACGTCGAGCTCCATGAATGCGGCGCTTCCGGCGCGCTGCGCATTGAGCGCCGCGGCGAGGGCGTTGCCCTCGGCCGACTTGATGTCGGTGATCATGACCCGGGCGCCTTCGCGGACGAGCGCTTCGCAGTCCGCCTTGCCCAATCCTTGCGAACCCCCGGTGACGATTGCCACTTTGCCTTCGACGCGTCCCATGTCCCTGTCCTCCGGGTGATAGAAGTTAGTTGTGACAGAATATCGTTGCGCGACGGGTCACCCCGTTACCGACGCCTGAAAACGGTATCAAGCACGGCTGTCGGTTTCAATCACCTTTGACTTTTTTTTCGTCTACCGGCAAGGTCTCGGTCATGCCCAAACAAATCGACGCTTCAGAACCCGAAATCACTGGCTGGCAAGCCCAGAAGAGCGCCGCCACGCGGACGCTCATTATCGAAGCGGCCATCAAGTGTTTTGTCGACTTGGGGTACTCCCGGACCACCACCACGGTCATCGCCGCCCGCGCGGGGTTATCTCGAGGAGCGATGCTCCACCATTTTCCTTCGAAGGTGGATATCGTCCGGGCCGCCGTCGATTACCTGCACGCGAAGCGTCTCAAGGCATTTCGACGGGCCGCGCAGCGAGGGCCGAGCAACGGCGGGGGCGATCGGTTGCGCGCCAACCTCGAGGCCTATTGGCAGCATGTTCGTCATCCGATGTTCGTGGCCTTCTTCGAACTCGTGGTGGCCGCCCGAACGGATCCGGAACTCGCGCAGATTTTGCGTCCCGCCCAGGAAGCCTTCGAAGACGAATGGCATCGCACGGCCCGGGAGGTCTTTACCGAGTGGCACACCGACGATGAAACCTTCGACGTGGCGCTCGACCTGACGCGCTACGTGCTCGAGGGTATGGCGATCAGTTTCCTCGTCCACAAAGAGACGGAGCGCGATCGGCGAGTGGTCGATTATCTCGAGCGCAAGTTGCGCGAACTGCGCGACGGGCGTCAGCCGGGCTGAGGATACTTGGCGTAGTAGTCCTTCCAGGTGGTCGAACTTTCGGGATAGTCCGCCGGCAGCGGCTCGGCGTACGCGCGGTTTCTCATCAGCTGACCGAGTAGTTCGGGATAATCTTTGGGCGACACGTAGTAGAAGAAATGCAGCTCGCGCGTCTGGAATCGCCAGGATCCTTCTTCCCGCCGGTACTCGTCGTGATAGCGCAGGGCGGCCCAGAGCGCGACACCGTTGCGAACCACCTCGGCGTGCGAGTTGACCCAGCCCGTGGCGAGATCGGGGTTGGCGTCGTCAAGTTCGATGACGATGTCGTGGGTGAAGTGATTGCTCGGTCCGAGCACCGCATAACGCTTGTGGAACTGCTCGATGACCGCGTCTCGACCGACGGAGGCGATCTTGCCGTCCACCGATCGGAACGATCCGTCACGCGTGAAGAGCATGCCGACACCGTCGATGTCGCGCTGGTCGACGAGCAGGCCATAGCGCGCGATCAGAGTGCGGATGGCATCCCGGTCTTCGAGACGACGAATTCTTTGTTCAAGATTCATGGCACAGGGCTCGATGATGTTCCATTCCGATAAAAAATACTTCGAAGATATCGCCGTCGGCGATTGCGCCGAATCCGGTGAGCAGACCATCGACCGAGAGGAAATGCTCGATTTCGCCCGGCGATACGATCCCCAGTATTTTCACACCGATCCTGAAGCGGCGAAAGCGTCCGTCTTCGGAGAGGTCGTCGCCTCGGGTTTGTTCACCACGGTGGTGTGGCGCCGTCTCGATCACGAAATCAGCGGAGATATCGCCTGGATCTGTGGCATCGCCTGGAAAGACACCCGATGGCCGAAGGCCGTTCGCGCGGGCGCCAGATTGCGCGCTCGATGGGAGTGCGTCGCGAAGCGCGAGTCGGCGAGCGATCCGCGTCGCGGCATCATCGAAATGGATTACCGGCTCATCGACGAAGAGGGCGATACGGTGTTCTCGTGCCTCAGCGTCAATCTGATCGAGCGGAGACGTTGATCACCGGTCGGCGACGCTGATCTAACGATTGGCGGTGCTGATCGCCGCGCGGTGCCGATGGCTCGAGGCCTCAAGTCGGCAGGCCGACCTCGATGGTGCCGTCGTCCCCGACGCGTACCGCGAACGTGGCGAGCGGCGAGGTCGCCGGAGCGCCGAGCACGGCTCCGGTGCGACAGTCGAAAGACGCACCGTGCAGGGGGCAGATGAGACGATTGCCACGCAGTCGACCCTCGTGCATGAGGGCGTACGCGTGCGAGCAGACGTTGTCCAAGGCGTTGACGCCCTCTTTTGTACGACACACGACGACCGAACGGCCACCGAGTTCGACGCCGATCATCTTTCCCTCGGCGAGCTGAGAGAGGTTACCGGCCACGTGCCAAGTCATTTCGCTCATGAGCATCAACGTCCGTTGTACTTCGGAGCACGCTTCTGGGAGAACGCGGTGAAGCCCTCGCGCGCGTCCTCGGTGCGATCGGCAAGCGTCGCCATCGAGCGCGATTCGAGGGCAAGCTGCTCCTCGAGCGAGTTCGCGTGGCTATCGGCGAGCAGTCGCTTGACTTCGCCATAAGCGCGGGTCGGTCCGCCAGCGAGCGAGGCGGCGATTTCCTTGGCCTTGGCGAGCACCTCGGCATCGGGTGCGACGATCGTGACGAGCCCGCGTTGCTGGGCTTCCGCGGCCGTGAGCACCGGGTTGAGCAGCATCAATTCTTTGGCGCGCGCCATCCCGACGATTCGCGGCAGGTTGAAGGAGCCGCCGCCGTCGGCGGACATGGCGATCTTCGTGTAGGCCATGGTGAATTTGGCCGATTCGGCAGCTACGACCACATCGCCCGCGATCGCGAGACTGAACCCGGCGCCCGCCGCCGTGCCATTGACGGCGGTGATGAGCGGGGCGTCCATGCGCGCAAAACGCGACACGGCTGCATGCAGGGGCGCGGTGATGCGACGCAGCAACTCCCCGACGCCATCACCCGCAGAAGCAAAGGACTGCACATCGCCGCCTCCGCTGAAGAATCGTCCCTTGCCGGTCAACACCACGGCACGAACGGTGGGATCGCTTTCGCAGCGGATGGCTGCCTGCAGCAAGTCTTCGGCGAGTTCGACGCTGATGGTATTGGCCGATTCGGGGCGATTGAGCGCAATGAGCGCGATGTTGTTTTCGATCGAAAACTCAAGGGTGGAGAAGCTCATGGTGGACTCCCGTCGTTGGGTTGACGTTCAGCGCGGCGCGAGGCCGAGTTCAAAGATTTCGAGCATGCGGGTTGCAATTTCACTGGGCGAGAGGGCGTCGTTGGCGCGGTGCCAGTGGGCGATCCAGTTGAGCGCACCGGCGAGGGCGAAGGCGACCATCTTGGCGTCGCATGGGCGGATCGAGCCATCGACGACACCCTGGCGAATGAGTTTGCGCAGGCCCTGATCGACCTCCGACTTGAGCGTCTTGATCTTGGCGCTCATCGATTTGTCGAGGTTCTCTTCTTCGAGGCGGACCATGCACCAGCCGAAATCGCCGGTGACCGCGGTGGCGTAGTGCCGTGCGACGGTCATCAATCGTTCGCGAGCGTTCCCGCCCTGCGTTTCGGCTTCGCTGAACCCGGCGAGGATCTGGTCGACGCCTTGCCGGAAACACTCGAAGAGCAGTTCTTCCTTGCTGTCGACGTAGCTGTAGATCGTCGGTTTCGTGACATTCAGACTCGCCGCGAGATCATCGAGGCTCGTGTTGTGGTAGCCGCGGGTCGCGAAGGCCCGCGCGGCGGCGAGAATGACCGCGTTGCGCTTCCAATCACGCTCCCTCGAGCGCAGATCGGCTCCGCTCCAGGGCAGGGGGGTGGATCGCGGCGACGACTTCATGAGGAGAAGTGTAGTTTATTCGTGGGTAAAGCGTAATATACTCGCGAGTAAAGTCGGGGCCGCAAGGCCTGTCCTTTCGCGAAGGAGCGTACCGTGAGCCAGTCGAACCGAAAATCGATTCAGGATCCAGGGGCCGATGTGGGTGAGGGCGTGACCGCTCCGCCGTTACGTTTCGTGACCGCCGCCTCGCTCTTCGACGGCCACGACGCTGCGATCAACATGATCCGGCGGCTGTTGCAGTCGCAGGGCGCCGAGGTCGTGCACCTCGGTCACAACCGTTCGGTGGCGGACATCGTTCGCGCCGCGATCGAAGAGGACGCCGATGGCATCGCCGTCAGCTCCTATCAGGGCGGCCACAACGAATACTTTGCGTACATGGTCGACATGCTGCGTGAGCGCGGCTGCGAGCACATCCGAGTAGTGGTGGGTGGCGGTGGAACCATCGCTCCGCACGAGATCGAGGCGCTCGAGCGTCACGGCATCGAAAAAATCTACACGCCCGAAGATGGTCGGACCTTAGGGCTCGTCGGCATGATCAGCGACGTGATCCGTCGGGTCGGGGCGAGTCGTCGAGCGACCTATGAATTTGGTCCGCTCAACGCCCGCGATCATCGGCATCTCGGTCGGACGATCTCCGTGCTCGAAGGCTCTGTGCGCGAAGACGAGGCGAGCGCCGTCGCGGCCACGCGCGAGCAAATCCTGCGCGCCATCGCGCGCAATACGCGTCGGGCGCCGGTCATCGGCCTCACGGGCACGGGCGGTGCCGGTAAGAGCTCGCTCAACGACGAGCTGATCCAACGTTTCGTCCGTCACTTCCCCGAGGCGCAGATCGCCGTCGTCGCGGTCGATCCGACCCGTCGCCGATCGGGCGGGGCGCTGCTCGGCGACCGCATCCGCATGAACAGTCTGTCGGCGCCGAACGTGTATATGCGTTCGCTCGCGACGCGGCGTCGCAACCTTTCGACCTCTGCCGTGCTGAAAGACGTCATCGCGCTCTATCAGCTTGCGGGCTTCGACCTTGTGATCGTCGAGACCGCCGGCATCGGACAGAGCGACACCGAGGTCATCGACCTCGTCGACTTGCCGATCTACGTCATGACGAGCGAGTACGGTGCGGCGAGTCAGCTCGAGAAGATCGATATGCTCGACTTCGCCGAGATGGTGGTGCTCAATAAATTCGAGCGTCGCGGTGCCGAAGACGCCTTACGCGACGTCAAAAAACAATGGCGACGCAATCACCCCGATCAGCTCGCGGCGCCTGATGCCGACATTCCGGTCTATCCGACCATCGCTTCGCGGTTCAATGATCCGGGCGTCAATCGGTTGTTCGCCGCCATCTGCTCGCGCCTGCAATCGAAGTCCGTCAATGCCCGTTCATGGGCAGTGCAGGATCCGGGTCCGACCGAGTTCACCTCGCGTGATCCGCTGATCCCTGGTTCGCGTTCGCGCTACCTCGCCGAAATCGCCGCGGGCGGGCGCAAGGCCGACACCGACATCGAGCGCATCGCGGCCTCGGCGAGTCGTGCGTACGCGCTGTACGAATCTTTGAAGGCACTTCGTGATCCGGCGCTGCCTGCGCCGGCGCAGCCCTACGGCTCGGCGCCTGCCAGGGACGATGCCGCGCTCACGCGTTTGCGCGAAGAATATGACGCCGCACTCGCGGCCGTGGGTGCCGAAGGCTTGGGCGAATTGCGTGCGTGGCCGGCTCGTGTGAACGCCATCACCGAGCCCGAGTACGTCTACAAAGTTCGCGGTCGCGAAGTGCGCGGCGAGAACTACACCGAGACCTTGAGCCACAACCGCATCCCGAAGCTCCTCGCACCGAAGACGCGCGATTGGGGCGACATCCTGCGTTTCGTGATGCGCGAGAACCTGCCGGGTGCCTATCCCTACACGGCGGGCGTCTATCCCTATCGTCGCGAGCAAGAGGATCCGATCCGCATGTTCGCGGGCGAGGGCAGCCCCGAGCGCACGAACCGTCGCTTCCATTACCTCGCGCGCGGCCAGGCCTCGACGCGTCTGTCGACGGCCTTCGATTCGACCACGCTCTACGGCGAGGATCCGGATACGCGTCCGGATATTTATGGACGTACCGGCAACTCGGGCGTGTCGATCGCCACGCTCGATGACATGAAGAAGCTCTACTCGGGCTTCGACCTCTGCGCGCCCACGACTTCGGTGTCCATGACCATCAACGGTCCGGCACCGATGCTCCTCGCCATGTTCATGAACACGGCGATCGATCAGCAGGTCGAGCGCTTTTTGAAAGCGAACGGTCGTTGGGACGAGGCGTCGAAGTTCATCGATGCGCATCGCGCCAAGCTTCGCAGCCAAGGCATCGCACCGCCCGATTATCGCGGCGATTTGCCCGAGGGTCATGACGGCTCCGGACTTGCGCTACTGGGTTTGTGCGGCGAGAACCTCGTCGGTCACGGACTCACTGCCGAGGAGTACACGAAGATCCGTGCCTCCACGCTCGCGCAAGTGCGCGGCACGGTGCAGGCGGATATCCTCAAAGAAGATCAGGCGCAAAACACCTGTATTTTTTCGACCGAGTTCGCGATGCGCATGATGGGCGACGTTCAGGCGTATTTCATCGATCATGCCGTGCGCAATTTCTACTCGGTGTCGATCTCGGGTTATCACATCGCGGAGGCTGGGGCGAACCCGATCAGTCAGCTGGCCTTTACGCTTTCGAACGGTTTCACCATCGTCGAGTACTACCTCGCGCGGGGTATGAAGATCGACGACTTCGCGCCGAACCTATCGTTCTTCTTCTCGAACGGCATGGACGCCGAGTACGCCGTCATCGGTCGCGTGGCGCGGCGTATTTGGGCGCGCGCGATGCGCGAGCGATACGGCGCGGATGCGCGCAGCCAGATGATGAAGTACCACATCCAGACGTCGGGGCGTTCGCTGCACGCCCGCGAGATCCAGTTCAACGATACGCGTACGACGCTGCAGGCGCTCTACGCGCTCTTCGACAACTGCAACTCGTTGCATACCAACGCGTACGACGAGGCGCTGACGACCCCGACCGAGGAGAGCGTGCGGCGTGCGGTCGCCATCCAGCTCATCATCAATCGCGAGTTGGGTCTCAACAAGAACCACAACCCGTGGGCGGGGTCGCTGCTCATCGACTACCTCACCGATATGGTCGAGGAGGCGGTGTACAAAGAATTCGAGTCGATCAGCGAGCGCGGCGGCGTGCTCGGCGCGATGGAGACGATGTACCAGCGCGGCAAGATCCAAGAAGAGAGCCTGTATTACGAGACCCTGAAGCACGATGGGCGCTTGCCGCTCATCGGCGTGAACACCTTCCTGTCGGAGCACGACGCCTCGGCCGAGCATGCCTCGGTGGAGCTCATCCGCTCGACCGAGGAGGAGAAGCAGGGTCAGGTGGATGCGGTCCGCAACTTCCAGCAGCGCAATGCCGAGAAATCTACGGTCGCGTTGTCCTCGCTGCAGTCGGTGGCGGCGCGCGGCGGTAACGTGTTCGAGTCGCTGATGGATGCCGTACGCGTGGCGTCTCTCGGCCAGATTTCGCGTGCACTCTATGCGGTGGGCGGACAGTTCCGACGCAACGTCTGAGTTTGGGCGGCGCTCGCCTCTCGGGCGAGCGCACTCGTGGATAGTGCGAGCCCGTCAGCGGCGGGGTCCGTTAGCCGCGGGCGGGTCCCGTTAGCCGCGGGCGGGTCCCGTTAGCCGCGGAGCCCCTTAGCGACGATCGGCTGTGAAGCGCGCGAGGTAGTGCAGGCCCTCGATGGCGCGGGAGCCATACCAGGAGACCATTTCGCCGTCGATGAGATCGACGGGCACGCCGGGGAGGGCACGCTCGACCTCGGCGATGTGGCGTTCGCGGAACGCGTAAGGCTCGCTACTCAGTAGCACTCGATCGATGGCGCCTCGACATTCTTCGAGGGCGAGCTCTGGGTAACGCTGCGGGCGCGGTGACGCCCAGGTTTGCCAGCCGAATGCGGCGAGCGTGCGCGAGATGTAGGTGTCGCGCGAGAGGGTCATCCAGGGTTCGCGCCAGATGAGATATAGCACCCGAGCGCGTACGGCGTCGGAGGCGCTGCCCGCGTAGGCGGCCATGAACTCGCGACACAGCGCCTCGGCGCGCGCCTCACGATCGAAGATGCCTCCGAGCAGGCGGTAGAGCGGTAGGTTGTCGAGTGGGCCGAGCGGGTGCGTCACGATGATGGACGGCACGAAAGGACGCAGGGCCTCGACGGTCTCGAGACGATTTTCGTCGACGTTGACGATGAGGTGCGTAGGCGCGAGTGTGCGGATGGCGTCGAGGTCGACGGTTTTGGTGCCGCCGACTTTGGGTATGCGGCGCACGAGCTCGCGCGGGTGGATGCAGAAGCCCGTGCGACCGACGAGTTCGTCGGCGAGACCCAGTGAGCAGACGAGCTCGGTGAGGCTCGGCACCAGTGAGACGATGCGTCGAGTGCCCGTGGCCCGAGGGTGGGGCGTACCTGCGTGGTCGATGAAGGTCATGGGGCATTAGTTTTCCGGTTACGTCGGCTTGTAGATACTGTATAAATAAACAGTATGTCAGGGCAAGCCCCGAAACCCCCGAATCCACCCGGTTATGCCGAGCTGCACTGCCTGAGCAGTTTCAGCTTTCTGCGGGCTGCGTCGCAGCCGGAAGAGCTCGCCGCGCAGGCCGACGCGCTCGGTTACGAGTCGCTCGCCATCACCGATGAATGTTCGGTCGCCGGCGTCGTGCGTGCTCACGCGGCGCTCAAGGGCCGATCCACGCGGCTCATCGTCGGCGCCGAGTTTCGGCTGGATGACGGGTTACCGCTCGTCGTGTTGGCGACGGACCGTCGGGGCTATGGTCAGCTGTGTCGTCTGATCACGCGGGGTCGTCGTGCCGCGCCGAAGGGCAGTTATCACCTGACCCGAAGCGATGTGATCGAGCTCGTCTCGCCGTTGCACTGTCTCGTACTGTGGACTCCACGGCCCACCGACCCGATTACGCACGAGATCACCGTCTGGTTGCGTGAATATTTTGAGGGCGCAGCCTGGATCGCTGTGGAGTTGCTGCGTGACGGCACGGAGCGTGCCCATCTCGCCACGCTCACGCGTCTCTCGAACGAGGCGGGGTTGCCGCTCGTGGCCGCCGGTGGCGTCTGCATGCATTCGCGCGCGCGTCGTCGGCTGCACGATGCGCTGACGGCGATTCGCCTCAACACCACGGTCGATGCCGCAGGGCTCGAGTTGCTGCCCTGCGGCGAGCGACACCTGCGTGAGCGTCATCGCCTCGCACGGCTCTATCCGCCTGCGCTGCTCGCCGAAACGCTCGTCATTGCGGCGCGTTGTCGTTTCTCGCTCGATGAACTGCGTTACGAGTATCCGCGAGAAATCGTCCCTGAGGCGCATACCCCGGCGTCCTGGTTACGCACGCTCGTCGAGCGCGGTGCAGAGCGTCGCTGGGGCGGCAGTGCGACGCGCGATGTCATGCCCGCCTACGTACGCACGCTCGTCGAGCATGAACTCGCACTGATCGGAGAACTCGCTTACGAGCCGTATTTTCTGACCGTGCACGACATCGTCGACTTCGCGCGCAGTCGCGGAATTCTTTGTCAGGGTCGCGGCTCGGCCGCCAACTCTGCGGTCTGCTATTGCCTCGGAATCACCGAGGTCGACCCCTCGCGCATGTCGATGCTGTTCGAGCGTTTCATTTCGCGGGAACGTAACGAGCCGCCCGACATCGATGTCGATTTCGAGCATGAGCGGCGTGAAGAGGTGATCCAGTACGTTTATCGAAAATACGGTCGGCATCGTGCCGCGCTCGCCGCAACGGTCATCAGCTACCGACCCCGCAGTGTGTTGCGCGATCTCGCCAAGGCCTTGGGGTTCCCGTTGCTCGCGGTCGAAAAAATCGCTTCGGCCGTGAGTCGTTGGGATCGCAGTCTCGGTCATGGCGCGCCCCCCGAGCGCGATGGAGCGGCGCACGAGAGTGCTCTTGCGCCTTTCCTCGAGAGGCTCGGCGAGGCGGGCTTCGACATCCACGATCCGGTGCTGCGCCGTCGACTTTCTTTGTTGCTCGAACTCGCACCGCAATTGCTCGGATTTCCACGACATCTTTCGCAGCATGTCGGGGGATTCGTGATCGCGCGCGATCTGCTCGAGGAACTCGTGCCGGTCGAGAATGCGAGCATGGCCGATCGCACGGTCATCCAATGGGACAAGGACGACCTCGATGCGCTCGGCTTGCTCAAGGTCGATCTGCTCGCGCTCGGTATGCTGACGGCGATCCGCCGCGCACTCGATCTCGCGTCGCAATGGCGAACCGCGCGGGGCGATGCACCGATCGCCATGGCGTCGGTTCCACCGGAAGACCCGCGTGTCTACGACATGCTGTGTCGCGCCGATTCGGTCGGCGTGTTCCAGGTCGAGTCGCGCGCACAGATGGCGATGCTGCCGCGTCTGCGTCCACGCAATTTCTATGATCTCGTCATCGAGGTGGCCATCGTGCGCCCGGGGCCGATCCAGGGCGACATGGTGCATCCTTATCTTCGTCGTCGTCGCGGCGAAGAGCAGGTGAGTTATCCGAGCGAGGCGGTCAAGGGCGTGTTACAGCGCACGCTCGGGGTGCCGATCTTCCAGGAGCAGGTGATGCAGGTGGCGATCGTCGCCGCGGGCTTCACGCCCGGCGAGGCCGATCAGTTGCGTCGGGCGATGGCCGCTTGGAAACGACACGGAGGTCTCGGGCACTTCGGTGAGCGCCTCATCTCCGGCATGCGCGAGCGGGGGTACGGCGAGGAGTTCGCGGCTCGTATCTTCGAGCAGATCAAGGGTTTCGGCGAGTACGGCTTCCCCGAGTCGCATGCCGCGAGCTTCGCGTTGCTCGTTTACGTCTCGGCCTGGCTCAAACGTCACGAACCTGCGGCCTTCACGGCGGCACTCATCAACAGTCAACCGATGGGGTTCTACTCGGTCTCGCAACTCGTGCGCGATGCGCGCGAGCATGGTGTCGAGGTGAGGCCCGTCGACGTCTGCGTGAGCGACTGGGATTGCACGCTCGAGGTGGCTGAAGACCGGTCGACAGGCGAGCGGCCTGCGATCCGTCTCGGGCTCAGGCTCGTTCGCGGTTTGCCGCAGGTCGTGGCCGCGCGCATCGTCGAGGCGCGACGCCTGCGCGCCGAGATGCGAAGAGTGTCTGAGGGCGGCGGCCCCGTATTCTTTGATCTACAGGATCTTTCCGTCGCTGCCGCGCTCGATCGCGGCGATCTCGAGGCGCTTGCGGCGGCCGGGGCCTGCGCGGCACTCACCGGCAATCGTCATCGGGCGTTCTGGGCCGTGGCCGGGACCGAAGTGGAGTTACCTCTCGCGCCGCCTGCGCGCGAAGAGGCCTTGCCCATGCTCACGACACCCACCGAAGGCGAGAATCTCGTCGCCGACTATCGACATCTCGGGCTCACCTTGGGAAGACACCCGCTCGCGCTGCTACGCACGCCCTTCGAGCGGCGAGGTGTCGTGACTGCGGCGGCACTCTCGCAACTCGACGACGGTGCTCGTGTCAGCGTGGCAGGTCTCGTCACGACGCGACAAAAACCCTCGACGGCGAGCGGTGTCACCTTCGTCACGCTCGAGGACGACACCGGCCACGTCAATCTGATCGTCTGGAAGACCGTCGGCGCGGCGCACCGACGCGCGTTGTTCGAGTCACGACTGATGGAGGCCGAGGGCAGGTTGCAGCGCGAAGGACTCGTGACCCACGTCATCGTGGAGCGCCTCTACGACCGCAGCCGATTGCTCGGGCGGCTGGTGACGCGCTCGCGGGACTTCCGCTAGGCGCGACGATCAAGCGCGAAGATCAGTGCCGACCGGCACGCTTGCCGCGCGCCGGCGTGGTCTCATCGTCGCCGATGTCGTAATCGTCGAAGTCGCTGATGAGGTCGGCCGTGCGCTTTTCTTCGCGCATCTGCTCGAGGCGCCTCCAAGCCGGATCGCCGCTGCCCTTCGGTGGGCTGCGCCGACGCGACTGGTCGAAGTCTCGGATGACCTGATCCACGTCCTCACCCGAATCGAGATCGATTTCTTCGTCGAAGTCGTCTTGCTCTGGTCTTTCGCTCATGTTGATGAACCCCCAGACGCGCGAAATTTATTTCGTGTCGCGCGATCTTGCAACGGGGGGAGGGGGTCGAGCGGTGCGTCAGCGTACGAGGGTGTTCATCTCGAAGATCGGCATGAGCATGGCGAACACGATGACGAGGACGATGAGCCCCATACCGACGATCAAAAGTGGGCCGAGCAGGCCGACGAGCCCGGTCAGCATGCCGTCGAGCTCACGCTCCTGGTTGTCTGCGGCACGGGACAGCATGTCCTCGAGGCGACCACTGGACTCGCCACTCGAAATGAGGTGCACCGTCATGGGCGGGAAGAGTCGGCTGGCCGCGAGCGAGCGACCGATCGGGGCGCCTTCGCGGACCCGCTCGGCTGCCGCGGCTACGGCCTCACGCATGGGGAGGTTCGAGATCACGCCGGCAGCGATCCGCAGGGCTTCGAGCACGGGTACGGCGCTGCCCGTGAGGATACTCAGGGTGCGTGTGAATCGGGCGGAGTTGAACCCCCGGATGAGCCGTCCGGCGAGCGGCAGGCGCAACAGCAGACCGTCGACCCGATGCCGCGCTGCGGGGGCGCGTACCCAGCGCAGGAACACGACCGTACCGACGGCGAGTGCCAAGAGGATCCAGGGACCCGCGACGCGCAAGGCGTCGCTCGTCGCGATCAGCATCTGGGTCAGCATCGGCAACTCTGCGTTGCCCGATTCAAATACCGTCACGACTTTCGGCACCACGAAGCTCAACAATCCCGCGATCACGGCAATGCACATGATCGTGAGCACGATGGGGTAGAGCAGCGCCCCGAGCACACGTTGGCGCAGTTGGTCGCGATTCTCGGTGTAGTCGGCGAGGCGCTCGAGCACGATATCGAGCTTGCCGGACTGTTCCCCCGCGGCGATCGTCGCGCGGAAGATTTCCGGAAAGACGCGTGGAAACCCGCGCAAGGCTTCGGCGAGCGACTCGCCCTCGACCACCCGCGCCCGAACGGCTGCCGCGACACGCTGAACGGCTGGCTTCTCGCTTTGCTCGGACACGGCGAGCAGCGCCTCTTCGAGCGGAAGTGCGGCGCGCACGAGGGTTGCGAGCTGGCGAGTGAGCAGCGCGACATCGGCCGAGCTGATACGCCCCCCGAAGCGCTCACGCGATCGTTTGCCGGACTCGCGTACGGGCTCGACGCTGACCGGGAGCAGGGCGCGCTCCCTCAGGGTCTGTCGGACT